>JAOAJQ010000045.1:0-8345 GCA_026414125.1 Thermoproteota archaeon | reverse complement strand
TAAGCAGTATGCTGAAGATAGACTATCATTCTCACGTTAGCGGCAGGCTCTTTTAGCGAGAAGCAAAATTGAAAAATCCTGTAAAGGTTGTTGATAAACCGATATCGATAGCTGTGCTACTTAATACTCATTGTTGGCAAAGGATGATTATACTCCATCGTCTTAAAACTGAAAATGTTCTTAGCCAGACTTCTATCAAGCAAAGCCGGAAAGACTAGAATCTTAAAGCAGCAACGGGAGCCCCTTTATAAGTTGTTCTCACTGTTATCTAAGAGTCAACCTAGAGTCGAATTTAGAAGGCTTGTGAAGGAAACAGAAAAATCTTCCTCTTCAGAAGGATAGCAGTAGGGCTGGGCGGCTTATCAAAATTTTCATTCCCAGCGCACACATCCTGATCTCGACGACATCTTAAAAGTATTAAGGCTTACTTTAAGAAATAACAAATCTTTAAATAATGCTTACAAAGCTAGGTTTCATAGTGTGAACGTTGGCAAAAGTTTCCGTTGTAAAAGTTCCGCGGAAATGTTTTGACGAAGATGTTTTCAGCGGTGTGAGAAATAGTATAGAACTATTAGGAGGCCCGGAGGCATTTGCAAAACATGGTGACAAGGTTGTTGTCAAGCCCAACATTTTAGATGCCACGGATGTTGGAGCCACTGATCCACGTATAATATACGTTGTTTCGAAAATATTCAGAGATATTGGATGCGACGTTATAATCGGCGAGAACCCTCTCGTCGGAACCATATCCAGCGAAGTTTTTGAAAAGATGCGGATAAGAGAAATAGCTGAAAAAGCTGGAGCCAGATTTGTTGATTTCCGTAGGGACGAACAGGTAACTGTCGAGATTCCGAATGCAAGAGGCTGCTCTACATTAAGAATTGCTAAAACAGTAATTGATGCTGATTTCATAATTAGCCTTCCAGTCATGAAACACCATGGATTATGCAATGTTACACTGGGATTGAAAAACATGTGGGGCGTCATAGGACCAACGCAACGGCGACTCGGACATCTTAACAGTCTGAATTGGACACTTGCAGAACTAAACAGAATCTTACGAGTAAGACTAACCATTATAGACGGTTTAATAGGAGTTGGCTATAGTGAGTCTTTCCCACTGGGGCTTATAATAGCCGGCGATGACCCTGTCGCCACAGACGCTATAGCCTGCCTCCGAATGGGTTTTAACCCAACGAGTATTGAACATATTCGATATGCCCACGAACTCGGATTGGGAGAGATAGATCCAACGAAAATAGAACTCGTAGGAATAACGCTTGAGCAGCTTATAAAAGAGGGAAAAGCTGCGAGAAAAATGTTTGTAATGCCTCTCGCAAAACCCGCAAGGCTTCTTAAGCAGGCTAGGAACGTTAAGCTAGTCCAAGGAGATGTGTGCTCGGGCTGTGAGAAAAAACTTTCTATCGCGATAAAAAAGATTGGTGTAAGGCAGATTGCGAAAGGCCCTAAAATGGCGATCGTTATCGGCAGAGGCGCGAAACCTTTAGACGGGCGTATAAACATTATTATAGGCAGGTGTCTCCAGGAATACAGAGATAAAGGAATCTTTGTAGATTATTGTCCAGCCTACGATCCGGATATACAACAGGCTATCGAAGTAGCTCTTGGAAAACGTGAAAAAATTACGTATCTTTGGGATGAGTTAGAACAGAAGATGGAGAAAGGATTACCGGGATCCTGAGTAGCCTTCACTCTAGCACGGAGCCATTCGGCACCTGCCGCGTCTACTTGCCGTTTGTCTATGCTTATGCAGACTATGTTTTGAGAGGGGAGGCTGAACGTGAAGATTTAGAGCGCGATGAATTTCTCCGTTACGTGGTTAGTGGTTACCAGATATCATAATGTTATCCCCACTTCCGAGGATATTGATGCTGCCCTTAAAAACCATGTAGGGATATGGCGGACAGCGCAAGCATGGTCTAAAAACCCAAGAAAATTAGAAAGATTCGACAGAGAATACTACAGTAAACTGGCCAAGACAGCTTAACATTCATGGTTCTGCAAAAATAACTGTTCTGAAAACAGAGGGTTACAGGCTCTTTTTGGATGAAACAATGCAGTCCAAAACTGTTTGAAAAAGCTGGTCGCCAGCCTCTGGCGTCACCCTACTCCAGCGTGCAAGCCTAGCTTCATAAGTTACCTTTTCAAAAGCCGCGTTATCAGGAATATAGCCAATATAATCCTCGGAGTATGTGGAGACTATTGTAGACTTGTACCCGATTGAATTAGCCTCGTCACGAATCTTCAACCCGAATTCCACAAACAGTTCTCCCGGGATAGATACGAAAACAACTTCACCCCCTATGGTTAAAGTCTGAATCAATGTTTCAGCCGATTCCTTACCCTCCTTAGCAATCTCATACTCCTCGTCAGCGTAAAGAAGGCTTATGGTGCACTCTTGATTGTCAAGCCTGCTTCTGCAGAGCTCATATTGGGTTAGGAATCTTCTTCTCGCCTCCTCTAAACGAGGCGGGCTCCTAAGCTTCAGCCTGACGATTCTATTCTGAATATTTATACCCTCGCTCGCAAGTTCAATCGTGTTCCCCACCGCATTCATCAGCGCATGTTGCATGCTTAAACCCATTTTCGAAATGAAACCCCTGCCCTTCTCAACAGGGTCAACGTTTCCCGCTGAACCAGTTGTGAAAAATACTTCAAAACCTTTTCTAAGCATCCTAGAATACAACTCCCCAGGATAGTCTGCAGAAACACCGAGATCAGTATTGCAGACAGGATGGCAGCAATAGTTTGTTAAAACAATATTAGAATCCCTGTTCCTGATAAGCATGAAAGGCATGCGTTCATCGACAATATTATTCTTATACGCCCTATTGTAGGTCAAGCCTGGAGCCTGAGTTTCACCGAGTTTAAGCGAGGCTAGTGTAGATTTTTCACATGCTTCCGCTGCAGCTTCGATGATGCTCGTCATGAAAAATGCCTCCCATTGTTTTAAAGCTCTTTTTTCATCATCGCTGTAAGGAAACGTGTTTGGCCACATTGGAGTTATTGTCTCAGGCCCTGAGTGAGTATGTGTTGTTGTTAAGAAAACCCGGTTTGAACCTATTCCAACCTCCTCTTGAATACACCTCTTAATGCTGTCTGCGAAGCTCCTGTAAACCCCGAGCACGTCACAATGTATCAGTAGCACATCCTCACCATGCGACTCGATGTGTATGACGCTGACCATAAGAGGATCGTGAACTTCTTGAGAAGGACGACCGAGCCTGTGTGCATAACCGCCTAATCTTAACCCTGTTGGGGGTGTCACATTCCTCTTCGCATAGCCCGCTTTCATACTATATCCACTCTTCAGAAGAGTTCTCTGTCATCTTTAAAGGTTTTGTAGAAAACAACTTGACTCTTTTGTCAGAAGAAGGATTTTAAGAAGTGATTCATCGTGCCTTCGTAAAAAGCTTCAGCTAAGAACTCTGTACCCTTTTGATCCCCCCAGCTGTAGTAGATAACCGTCCTCCCATTGAACTCGCAGAAATCTAAGTCTGAATTATTTATGTTCACAGCGTTAGCAATCCTGTTTCTCTGCTCAGCAGTAAGCCTTTCGTTAGCGATCTTCTTGTCTTCGGCTGAGGGATGCATCACAGGGTTAGATGGACTGCTCTGCCACTCGGCAAGGTTCTTTGAACGGACAATGTGCGGCTCAAATAACCCTGATTTCTCCTCGAGATAAACCATGTAGTAGTATCCGTCTAACCAGCGGATCGCGGGGCAAGCAGTATACCTGTCTTTTGAAAAAGCCTCGTTTAAGGGACGCATCCTCCATTTAAGAAGGTTGTCCGACTCGGCGAAGAAGATCGTGAACCTAACGCCGACTATTTCTTCAGGTTCTCCGAATTCAATCGCCATGACGTATCTATCCTGATCTCTACAAACAGAGTTATTGTAGATCCCGCATCCGGGAAGCGTGAGCGCAGTTTCCGAGCGCCACTCCTTCAAATCCGTGCTCCAGAATACTTTAATCTTCGAGCCGCCCCAAGCATCAACGCCATAGACGAATACTTTACCATCATCCACGTAAGCGCTACCTAAGTGGAAACCGTGTGCAAAGGCTGGTGTTGACTCTCCGGAGTCGACATCGATGAAACGGAAGAACGGGATGCCTGCTTTGTTAGGTTTGTAATTAGACCGCACGTATTCGAAGCGGTAAAGCCTATTCTGAAAGACTATTGGCGTTGTCTCCACCATGTCACAATCAATAGTGCCGAGCTTAGTGATGCTTGGTTTTCCCACAGGTGGCGTGTTGCCCATACCGATTTAAGATTATCGGAGGGCTCAAGGTGTTTTATAACCAATTCCTACGCATCGTGTAGAAACACTGAGTGAAGGATGGTTGAATCAGCCTACTGTAGTTTGATTCTCAAGCTCCCTGACTCGCTGTCTCCTGGTTCCCCTGAGCCTCAGCCCGTATTGAACTGTCAAGAGCTTCTCTGGTGCCAGCAGCATGCTAGTCGCGTAAAGGACTAGAACCGTTAGGGCTGCAGAATACGGGATTCCAAGGATAGCTTCAAAGGGTATTGGTGTCATCATCATGTCTTTAGCCATCATTATGGGGTAGGATGTGGGCAAGGCGTATACCAGAAGTTGAAGAGCTAAAGGCAGTGTGCCAAGGTCTCCATACATCATCAGAAAGGAAGGAATCATTATTGGAACTATTACTACTCCGAGGAGAGAGTTAGCCATCCTGACATCGCTGCTTAATGCTCCAATAGCCACGCCGAGAGACGTTACGAAAAGTATCGCAAGTATCAGGCTGGCCGCGAGAAGTATGAAGCTCTCGGGCGGGGGTGAAGGGAGTAGCTGGGAAAAGTCTCCCGCTGGAAAATTGAAACCAGACATAGCAAGCATGTTGTTAAAATACAGAATGAACCCTCCTGTAAACAGGATGCTCCCGATTACAGCCAAAATGGATGAGCCCAGCAACTTGGCCAGTAGAATATCGTAGCGTGTCACTGGAAAAGTCAAGAGAGTCTCTAGGGTTTTCTCCTCATTCTCAACCGCAGTTGCAGTGGCAGCAAACTGGACGACAGTAATTGACAGCATTAAAAGCAGCAATGGAATCATAATGCTGTAACCCATTAGGAGTTGGTTGAAAAGTACCTGGGGAGGAGCCTCGATTATTTTATCCTTGAGTATTGAACGCGTCGAAATGTTGAATGGGTCTCGAACAGCATCCGGGGAAATGTTCGGGTTAAGCTTTGAGATCAACATGTTGCTGAAAATCTTCGAAGATACGCTCAGTACTCCCTCGACAGCCGAGTATGCTCCTATCGAGCCTAAGCTCATGGTCTCCATTACAATGTATACTTCAACGCTTGCCCTTCTGAAGTTAACAAGATCATTCTCAAACCCTTTTCCTATAACTATCAAAGCGTTTGAACCAAGGTTCCTCGCTTCGTCGACCGCGGTTTCAAGGTCAGTAGCATCAACCTTCCTAATATCAGCCCCTAGGCTCATAGACAGGTTTAGGAAGGTGTTGCTTAACACAGTCTTATCGTAGTCAAGCACAGCTATTTTCACGCCCTTAGCACCGGCTTCAATAGAGCTACTCATCGACGTTGACATTAGAAAGCCCAGTAACGGCATCAATATAACTGGCACTACTAGGCCAATGTATATTCTAGGATCTCTTAGAAGATCCTTAACCTCCTTCTCAACCAGTGAAACAAGCTTCCTCATCTACTTGTCACCTTAATGAAGGCCTCTTCGAGGTTTGAAACCCCCAGCTCATTTTTAATCGCCCTCGGCGCTCCTTCAAAAAGGACATGCCCACGGTGTACGAAGGCAACTCTAGTACACAGGTATTCGACCTCAAGCATGTTGTGGCTTGAAAGAACCACTGTTCCACCCTCCTTGACATGTCTGCTTACAACCTCCCTTATGTGTTTCGCGTGAAAAACATCTAGGCCTGCAGTAGGCTCGTCTAAAATCGCTAGCCTCGGCCTCGTCATCAATGCTCTCGCTACTTGGATTCTCCTCTTCATACCCTTGCTGTAAGTTTTCATCTTATCATCCACCCTCTCACCCAGCCCCGAGATTCTTATTGCCTCCTCAACAGCTCTCGACGCTTCAGTATTCGAATCAAAGTATATCCTTGCCACTATAAGTAGGTATTCGCGGCCACTTAGGTTTCTATATGTCCCAGCGTCCTCCGCCAAGTATGAGATGAAAGGCCTGATTTTACCAGCCTCCTTAACAGCGTCATACCCAAGTATATTAACATAGCCACTTGTCGGCAGGAGGAGCGTCGCCATTATTCTTAGAATAGTAGTTTTGCCAGCACCGTTCGGGCCTATTAACCCGAATACTTCGCCCTCCTCAATCTTTAACGAAACATTGTCGACAGCCGTCAGATCCCCAAAGCGTTTAACAAGGTTTCTGACTACAACTATGCTTCTAGCCCCTGTCATGAACCCACATCTATTGGGAAGGGAACTATTTAATCCTTCTGCATAAGGATAGGAAAAGGTTGATTGAAGAAGTTTGCTAGCTTCGTCGAGTTTCTAGGCATTAAGCCATCCTTAAAAAGAACGCGTAGGATTCGCTTTTTCCCTCCGGAAAGGTTTAATAGTTAGAAGAACCATTTAGGCTCAGAGATGGGTGAATTACGATATTATAGAGATTTCTCTTTAATTATGATGAGCCGGATTCTTGAGAAGGAGTTCGGGAAGGAAGCGCTGGATGTTTTGGTAGACTGGAGGAATAGGAGGATTGAGGAAGAATGGAGGAAGAGAGGCTTGGAAGCGAAGGATAAGACTCCAAGATACTTTCTAACCATGTTCAGTAAGGAGGCTCATGAATTTGAAGTCTTAGAGGAAAGCGAAGAAGTCCTGGAAGTTATCGTTAAGAAGTGTATCCACGCTGAAATCTTTAAAAAGTTTAACGCGGCCGACGTTGGTGAAAAAATGATCTGCAGCGGCGATCATTATATTGTTAAAGGATTTAACCATGGAATAGAACTGGTTAGGGACAAGCTTTTAATGAGAGGAGATAACTGCTGCCACTTCCTATTCAAGCTGAAAAAACAGTGATTCTGAAAAACTTATAAAGTCTTTTCACTCGCGCACTCACATGGTTTACAGAATAGGAATAGTGGGGTCAGACAATTCTCACGCAATCACTTTTTCACAGATCGCAAACGGCATAGACAGGGAAAATTACGTCCCAGGTTTCAAAGCAACCCACCTCTTCGGGTTTGACGAAACCAGAAACAGAGAGGTTGCAGAGAAAGGTGGTATTGAAAACGTTGTTTCAGATATAAACGAGATGATGGGGAAAATTGACATCGCGTTCGTGGTTTTTAGACACGGAGGACTGCATCTAGAATATGCGAGGCCTTTCATAGAAAAAGGAATACCGGTTTTTGTGGATAAGCCTTTAGCAGCCACGGTTGAAGACGCTAAGAGGCTTATAGAGCTCGCCAAGGAAAAACAGACACTTCTAACTAGCTTTTCCACCTTAAGATTCACCAATACCGTGCAGGAGCTGAAAAAGGTGTTCGAAAGCGAGGAGCCGGTTTTCCTAAGCGTACTTGGACCAGGAGACCTTGAAAGCGAGTATGGCGGATTGATCTTCTATGGGGTACATAGTGCAGAGATTTTTAACGAGGTTGCTGGGACAGGGGTGAGGGAAGTATGTGCTGTTGCTAGGGGTAAAAACATTACTGCAACCCTGATTCACGAGAAACTAATTGGAACAATAAAAATCGCCCCAGAAATGCCCTATGTTTTTTCACTGGAGGGCTTGACTAAGAAAACCCATTTCTCAGCCAAGGTTGACTCTAAGGATTGTTATAAGAAGGGAATGATTAAGATAAAGGAAATGCTTGATAAGAAGCAGTGGATACTTTCTGAAGAAGAAATGCTGGAGCCAGTAGCCGTTGTTAAAGCTATAGAGGAAAGCATCAGGGAAACGCTCAAAAAGCATGTTTTAAAGTTCTAGCCAGTCTTAATGCTTATAGAGACTCCTGCGCGAGTAGGAATTATGATGGTTCTCCAAACACCCCTAGAGGCTTCGTTTATAAAAGCCTCTACAGTACCATAGGGATGTTTAATGTTGTGTGCAAGCACCACCCCGCCGCTGGAGATCCTATTTTCAACCAGACGAAAAAACTGCAGGTAATCCTTCTTCTCAATATCCATGAAGACTAGATTCAACTCCCTAACTTCCCTAATGTAATCTAATGCATCGCTGTTAACTGGTTTGATCAGGTTCTCCAAATGATACTTAGATACGAGACGCTTAAGACCCTTGAATCTTTGAATCATCCTCTCAACCGCGTAAACAGCGCCGTCAACCTCTGATTCTAAAAT
>JAOAJQ010000044.1 GCA_026414125.1 Thermoproteota archaeon | reverse complement strand
TAATGGTGCTCTGAAAAGTGGAGGACGTGTTCGAATTAACGTACAGATATGTTGTACCATCAGTTAGACGTGTTCTAGCGGGCAAACTAGTTGAGAAAGGCATGTTTAGGAAGAAAGCTGCTGAAATTCTAGGATTGTCACGATCAGCGGTCTCCAGATATTTAAACTCTGAGAGAGGAACTCTCATAAAGATAACTGAGTTTAAAGACGTGATGAGACTGGTCGAGAAAGTAGCTGAAAGTATTATTCAAGAAAAAATCAATGAATACAAGGTTCAAGAGGAAATCGCTAAGATAGCAACCTACTTTATGTCGAAGAAATATTTCTGTGGAACACATAAAAAAATAAACCCTAAAGTAGACACTGTAAAATGCAGAATCTGTTCAAAGGTTTTCAGCAAGCAATAATAAAAATATTTGTGGGGATTGTCAGCTTTTCGGAAAACGCTTAAAAAGCCGCTTACCCACATCCTTACCGGTGGAAAAATATGAGTATAAGACCTGCTACAAAAGACCTTCTGCTGAACGCCTTCGCCGGGGAATCCATGGCCCACATGAGATACCTTGTGTTCGCCGACATTGCTGAAAAAGAGAAGTTTCCTAACGTTTCAAGGCTTTTCAAAGCAATAGCATTCGCAGAGTTTATCCATGCAAGGAACCACTATGATAGGTTGAAAAACTATAAGGAGGAGTTTAAAGTAGCATCTGGCACTCCCGCGGGACCAGGAGATACTTCTAAGAATCTTGAGCTCGGGATAATTGGCGAAGAGTACGAGGTTAACGAGATGTACCCAACATATATTGAGGTTGCAAGGTTTCAGGGAGAGAAGGCTACAGAGTTAAGCTTCAAATGGGCGTATGAGGCTGAGAAGATTCATGTCCAACTATATAGGGAGGCTAAGAGCCATGTTGACCAGAAGAATGACTGGCCTCTTAAGGGAAGAGTATGGATATGCCCAGTATGCGGCCATACTTATGTTGGTGACAAGCCTCCGGAGAAATGCCCGATATGCAACGCGCCCAAAGACAAGTATGTCGGATTCTAACAATCATTCTTGTTATTCAAGGTTTTTCTTCACGATTAATGAAACTGGTTGAAGAGGTTAATCTCATTGGAGGAAAGAGTTTTTACATAGTGTTACTGGAGTAGTCTTATGCTTGAAATATTGTTGAACGCCTTCCTAGGTGGTCTCGTATGTTTAGCTGCAACAGGCTTGGGTGCAACAATAGCTTTTGTTAAGACAGGCCTGTCAGGGAGAAAGCTGGATTTTTTCTTCGGATTCTCAATCGGAATAATGATGGCCGCTTCCTTCTTCAGCCTTCTCCAACCAGCTGTGGAGACAGGCGGGATACTCGTAACCAGTATTGGTTTTCTAGCTGGAGCAGTTCTAATGTACGGTTCTGACCTTTTCATCCCGCATGAGCATCCTTTGAAAACGGGTGAAGAAAACGAGAAATCTAACAGGCTTGTTAAAATAATTGCTGCAGTAACTTTACACAACTTGCCTGAAGGCTTCTCAGTCGGCGTGGTTTTCGGATCTGGTAATGTTAAAGCCGCCTGGGGCTTAACGTCCGGCATAGCTCTCCAAGATTTTCCTGAAGGTGCATCGGTTTCCATCCCATTCGTCAAACTGGGCAAGAGCAGAGGGAAATCAGTCTTGCTCGGACTATTGTCTGGAGTTGTTGAACCATTAGGAGCCTTATTTAGCGCCCTCTTAGTGCAAGCTTTCCAGTGGCTTCTGCCTTTCTTCCTATCTTTTGGAGCAGGCGCGATGATATATGTTATAGGTAGCGAGATGATACCGGAGGCTCATTCAAGCGGTTTCGGAAAAGACACCATGCTTTTCATGGTCATAGGCTTCGTAACGATGATGATTCTAGACATCATTCTTTAATCTCGTATTGCTTAAAACAGCTAGTCTTAAAAAAGAAATTATCGAATCCTAATAGATTTCCCACGAGTATGTTGGAAGTAGATTTCCGCCTCTTCTTCATCCACCAAATGTATTTCAAAAGGATGGACAAGGGGCAGTCCAGCTTCCTCCAGTATTCTAATTTTAGTTTTGGATCTTTCAATGAAAGACACGGGTAGTCGTCTTGCGACGATTAAAAGATCAATATCCGAGCTTGCTACAGCTGTTTCTGCCACTAGGCTTCCGAAGACATAGATGCTCTTTAAATTTTCTCCAAGTACTTTTTCCGTTGCTTCAGCTATTCTAATCGTCCAATACTTCCATTCTCTAAAAAACTTAGCTCTTTCCCAAGCGGTTTCTAATGTTCTCACAAAGCTTCACCACCTTTTCCACGAGTGAAATCAAATATTCGGCGTCCTCCTTGTCGAAAGACTTATAAAAATATCTGCTTGTCAAGTATGAGTCCTCCAAAGTGTGAAGCCCACTTTTATTCTCCTTTATGAATTGAGATGCCTCATCAAAACCTATTCGCTCCAACTCCCTAAGAAGAAAGATTATGGAGTGTGTCCTAGGATAATCCCCTACGATTTCGAGCAGCGTGGATTTCAAATAGAGTTGAGCAGCCTGTTCCGCATTGAAAGCAGCCACATCGTAATCCCCTCTGCCCGCCAAATACTTGGAAGTCTCCAGAAACACAATTGCCCTCCTCCTCATCAGTATTATCTCATCCCTGGCGCTCAATACTCTGATAATAGGTTCTGAAACAGGTTTAAAAGGCTATAGATCGAGAGAAACAGTGAAACAGCTCGCTCGTCAAGTAATGATTTATCCTGATTTAATGCCGTTTTGACGCGCGATAGAAACAATAGGTTTTCCAAGCGATAAGGTTAAATCGTCTAGAAAAGGTTTTCGACGAGGAGCTTGAAGCAAGAGAAATTCTACATAACGACCGCGATCGACTATGTTAATGCTTACCCTCACTTGGGTCATCTGTACGAGAAGGTTTGCGCAGACATTATAGCGAGGTGGAACAGGCTTGTAGGGAGAGATGTTTACTTTCTAACAGGTACTGATGAGAACGCTGCTAAGAACGAGAGGGCAGCTAAGGAAGCAGGTTTAGAGGTTAAGGAGTTTATAGACAGGAATGCTAAGAGATTCCAAGAACTATGCAAAGCCTTCAACATTTCTAACGACGACTTTATAAGGACGACTGAGGAGAGACACAGGAAAGTGTCTCAACTAATATTCACGAAAATGTTTGAAAACGGAGACATATATAAGAGCAGTTACAGTGGCTTATACTGCTACGGCTGCGAGGAGTACAAGACTGAGAAAGACCTTGCCGATGGCAAGTGTCCCGAGCATGGTACTGAGCCAGAGCATATTGAGGAGGAGTGCTACTTCTTCAGGCTGAGCAAGTATGAGAAGCCTGTGCTGGAGCTCATCGAGAGAAACCAGTTCATCATACCTGAAAAGAGGAAACAGGAGATCGTAGCAAGAATAAAAGCCGAGGGTCTTAAAGACCTGGCTGTAAGCAGGTCTCGCATAAGCTGGGGTGTCAACGTCCCCTTCGACCCCAAGCACAAGATATACGTCTGGGTCGACGCGCTGGTAAACTATGTTTCAGCCCTAGGCTACCCGGATGGGGAGAAATACAGGAAGTACTGGCCGGCAGACGTTCATCTCATCGGTAAAGGCATAAACTGGTTCCATTCTGTGATATGGCCGGCGATACTGCTTTCATGCGGCATCCCTCTGCCTAAGCATGTTCTTGTTCACGGCTATATAACTATTGGCGGAGAGAAGCTTTCAAAGTCCAGGGGCACGTCGGTCGACCCGTTCAAGCTGCTTGAGAAGTATGAGGTTGACGCTGTAAGATACTTTCTTGCAAGAGACATTCCCTTCTTCGAAGACGGCGATTTCACCGAGAAAGCATTAGTTGAGAGGGTTAACGGGGAGCTTGTTGGAAACATAGGGAACTTTATTCATAGAACGTTAACACTCATCTGGAATCTTTACGGTGGCCAAGTACCTGAGCCTCGGAACTACGAGAAGGATGAGGAATGCTTGAAGCTTGTTGAAAGCATTAGAAGGCTACCAAGGGTTATGAGGGAGAAGCTCGAGAACTACGAGATAGACAGGGCCTTGAAGGAGGTTGCCGACTTCGCTATTCAGTGCAACAGGTTCCTGCAGGCGAAGGAGCCGTGGAGAACAAGGGATCCTGACGCGTTGTTCATCTGCGTGAACTCCGTGAGGACGCTGGCCATAGTTCTGCAACCATACTTGCCAAGCTCATCCGAGAAGATCTGGAAGCTTCTTAATCTGGAGGGGTTGCCTGAAGACTATGGTTGGAATTCGGCGGGGGAGCTCGCAGTTAAGCCTGGGCACAGGATAGGCAGGCCGGAGATAGTTTTCAGAAAAATATGAGGAAAACGTTTTAAAATCTTTATTTAACTGCAATCAATTCTATATTCCTTTTAAAGAAAAAAGATTAGCTTCCGCACATTAGGCTAGCTAGGTATCCAGATCTGCTTTGCTAAATCAAATCTATTCCACGAGGCAATTCCAAAGGAGTTTTACATCGAGTAAAGAAAATAAAACCCTTGTATCCTACAAGATACCTGTAGTTTTTTCTTACTACCCCACTAGCAGCCATCACCACTAAAGGCTTATTGACCTTGGTAACTATATCTATGAAGCTCTTCGACTCGACCTCAACAATTGCTCCAGACGCCTTCACGGCTTCCGCTATTCTTCTGGTTGCTGTCGCGACAACCACTGCTCCTGCTTCCGCCAAGTTTGACACTAAACCAACTCATGTAGCCAACCATTTATCTTTTTTGAAATTAGTTAACCATATTATTACTTTCACACATCTCCACTATAACTACATTGAAAGTTGAGAATTAACTGTCAAGTGGCCTATGATTTTTCCTTACATGTGGATTTTAATTATTATCGATCAAATATAGATTTAAGTATAACATTCGGCATGATTAAACAGGGCCCGTGGCCAAGCCAGGATAAAGGCGTCGAGAGGCTTACTCGCGCAGGCCTTCGGAGCCGGAGAACCTGGGTTCAAATCCCAGCGGGCCCGGTTTTACTGTTAAATCATCCAACTAATATAATTGTAATCTCATCTGATTACAAATGAATTGCTATTTCTAGTTTAGCACCAGCCCTTAGGATTGACTGGTACTTCTGATGATTAGATTTCTAATGGTCTTTAGAATCTGCCCATGCCTCTTTTCATCCTCAATTATCCATTCAAAAATCATCCTATAAGGCTCAAGGTTTAACCCTGTCTCCAGTGTCATGAGCTCGATGGTTTTTATGTTTAAAGCTGTTAGATACTCTTCCGCCACGAATCCCTCAAATTTCTCTAAACCATCTATCAGCTTGAGGAGCTCGTGGTTATTTATCTCGCTCTTCTCTTGTATCTTTTTCGAATTCTCTGTAATATTTTTCCATAAGCCTCCCAAGACTTTTTCACAGTCTTCAAAACAACTTTTATCAAAACTTAACGGATACCCGCTGAGAGCTTTGAACATCTTAGCATGTTTATACGAGTCGTCAGCAATATACTTCAAGAAGACCTTAACGTTCATAACAACCGTAGTTTCAGCTATGTGATTATATGTTTTGGCAACTTCCTCTTCAAAGACTCCAGAGCAATAGAGAAACCTTGCTATTTCGCAACCTGACTTTGCCATAGGCCAGAAAACAAGCGATATGATATAAATATTACGTTAACATTATTTCAAATCCTGACTGGCAACTCTAGGCATATACTTCAGAACCCATATGAGACAATAAGCTGTAAGAGTATTTGAAAGGCCTATACTGCTCCTCTCGTTTAAGCCATTGAGCAATTATTTTTCCTTTTGCTTCAAACCCGAGAGAAAAGCTGTAAAATCGGCACTAGTAGAGACCCAGGTAAAAGAAACATAATACGCTCCGGTAAACCCAACGATTCCGAAAAGCTTTTCGATGCTGCTTGATTGAATAGCGCACGCTATAAGATTTAAATACATACTTATTACCTTGAGTGCTGATAAATGCTGTTTGTTGTCCGTGAGATGCAACCTGGTGAAGAAAAAGAGGTCAAGAATCTTTTCAGGAAAAGCCTCGGTATAATTGACAGGATAGCCTTTCAAATCTCGTTTGGGGAGGCATTGAAAAGTGCGCGAAAGCGTTGTGGAGGCACGTTGGTTGCAGAATTCGACGGTAAGATTGTGGGAACAGTCTCAATGCGGATCCAGGTTTTTAAAGGCGAGAGGACAGGTTTCATCGATGCGCTGGTTTCCGACAAGGAGTTACGGGGAAGAGCCATTGGCAGGTCTCTGGTTGACGGAGCCATATCATGGCTGGAAACTCATGGGTGCGAAGTCATCTACGCTACGGCTGACAGGTATAATTCTCCATCATGGAACATGTTCATACATAGGAGGTTCCATCCCTATGAGATACCCGCGCAACTCAGAGACTATGGGCTGGATTTTCTAAGACTCTGGATGACGGAGTTCCACTTTATAGGCTTCGGAACGTTTTTCCTTAGACGGGATAAAGAGAAAACAAGGCGTGGGGAAACGAGGGAAGCATGGCACTGGCTTGCTGCCATCCTAGGCGTATCCACAGCATGGTGGATTCAAATACTGCGGGGCCAAGAAGGTTCACTGATGCTTATTCCGATGGTTTTAACGGTTGTAGCCGTCAGCCTTATTGCACACGAGCTTTCGCAAAAACTTGTGGCAAGAAGACTTGGCCTGGAAACAACTTTTAAAGCCTGGGGATCGGGAATCCTATTCAGCTGGCTACTGGCGCTACTGGGTAGCGTCTTCCCTGCTTACGGTTCAACATACGTGAAACAGTTAGACTGGTGGTATGACCCGGAAAAAGATAAGACTGGAATCGTCTTCGCCGTAGGTCCCCTAGTCAGCCTGCTGCTCGGCTCCGCATTCTGGACAATATCAAACCTTACTGTTAACAGACTGCTAGCGGTGCCAGCAACAGTCGGATACGTGACTAACCTAATGATAGTCATCCTCAACCTGATTCCGATACAGGCAGCAGGGGGTTTCGTGTGGGATGGGAAAAAGATACTTAGGTGGAGCAAGACCTTGTGGATAATGCTTGTTATAGCCATATTCGTTCTAATAATACTGGATTTACTCCTCTAATCGAACGCTCTTCAAGCCAATAGAATAACGTGAATGCAATTCACTAATGCTCATGACCCATGAAAATCTTATTAGAAGTACTTTTTAAGCATAGTGAAAACAGGTAATGTGTTAATTATAACTTTTCATCCATATACTCTTTATACTTTTTAACGGTTTCCGCAAGACTTGGAGCATCAAATAGTTTACGATTCGTCAAAGCGTTGGCCGCCGCCATATACATCTCGCTGATGATCGTTTTTAATTTGGGGTCAAGCTTCGGAGGACTGGTGTTACATAGGCTTTTCCAATCCTTAATCCCTTTTTCTGCAGCCTTATGCTTAGCGTCCTCCACAGCTTTATACCATTCTGTCTGCCTATAGTATACGCGGGCTATTTCCTTACTTACATGAACCCCTTGATATGTGAACCTGCATTCGTCCAGCGTGCCCACAACGTCCACAACCATCAGCCGTCTTTCAGAATCAAAAGCCAGTTCGATTTTTCCATCCTCGTTAACTAAACCACTCTTTTGAGCTATTTCGGTTATGGTTTCGTTGACATCCGAAAGCAAAGCCTTAACTGCATCGATTTCCTCGCTGGTTAGCCCGGAGATTTTTTGTGCTTCTTCCCATGTGATGTATCTGTCACCCTCCTCGAGTTTGGTGCTTACGTCGAAAATAGGTTTGGCTAGTTTTTCGCCTGGCTTGGGCATATGGTCTAAACCCAACTCTTTTAAGGTTATAAGCCCCCGTTCAAGTCTTTTAAAAACCGATGAACCCTCTGGCAAGCTGTTCCTATAGATTATTTCCAAGGGGATCAGGTAGTTTCTCAAGTTTGGCGTATAAACGCTATAATCATATTTGAGTTTGCCTCCTTCTATGTAAGCTTTAGGCCTATACACATTTACAAGACTGATTTCCATTATGCTTGTAGGTCGTTCTAATTCGTCGAAGCGGACAGTTTGCCCTGTTGCATCCACCAGCCCGCGATAATGTGTTTTTATACCTTTCTTCTCAAGTTTCTCAAAGCAGTAAGAACCCATGAGGCATAGGGCAGCACCCTTCCCTTCAATTTGGTCTGGCATTTCACCCCAATCGAAAACGGAGTATCGGTCTGAAAAATGGAATCTGCCAACACCCATACAGTCACGAGTAGGTTTCTTGATAACTTCAAGATCCTTTACGCTTCCCATATGGATCCCTCCAGTCTTTTCATGAAGGGTATTTTTATTTTTTTCATCCTAGACACCTCCTGATTTTAGCTGCTTCCACTAAATAAGTAGAAGCGCCAGCTTCATCGCCTTCTATATAAGACAGCAGAAAATTATTTATAAAGTTTTCATGTTTCTTCTCCAAGTTGGTTCTTGGGCCAAGATGTATGCCAAAAGTTTTTTCTATTGCATTAAGGTCACTTAAAATCTCATTAATGGCACTCCTTAGATTTTCAACACCCATGCAGGCTTTCTCAGCTAGCAATTTACAAGTCTCTTTAATCAATTCTATGTTCCGCCATGAAAGATAACCGCTTGCTGTTTCCAAGTCATGTTTTAAATTAACATAGTGTTTTTCCATGAGCTTCCACTCGTCCTCCTTCAGTTCTGTTAAAATTCTACAGCCTAAAAGCTCTGGCGGTATGCCCAGAGAGTAAAGTGCAGCTGCAAAAGGTATAGCTCTAGGAAGAATGACATTTCTGATCCTTCGACTATAGCCAAAGAGTCCTATGTGAAGCTTTCTGGCTCTTCTTGCAGGAACATAAGAAGCCACACTGTTGATGAGAGGAGCTAATTCTTCAACAATCTTCTCGTAAACCCGTCTACTCTTATGAAGTATCATTATCAACTCGCCCTCTTCTGAAGATTCTATGACAATCGGCTCTCCGTTAGGAAGCCTCCTGTTCAAAACCTTTATACAATTTTTTACTTGCTCAATAGGATAATCGTATTTTAGAGAAGACTGTATCGTAACAGTTGACAGGC
>JAOAJQ010000043.1 GCA_026414125.1 Thermoproteota archaeon | reverse complement strand
CTAGAGTATGCCAATGCTTCAGGAGGCTTCCTGGTGGTTAAAACCACCCTGTCCACACCCACTAGACTTATGGCTTGGACAACATCCAATCCAGCGATTGCACCCGCCGGAACATGTATTCTGCTAACGTTTTCCTCATATGTTTTCCTTGCCTCGGGGAAAAGGAGACCCCCTATACTCATCACAAGCACCTCCTTCCCGGCTTCAACAATAGGTTTAAGATATTTTAGAACAGCCTCGTCGCTAGCAGCCTCGACAATAACCTCAAGCCTCCTGTCTTTCAACATCTCTTCTATCCCTTCCAGAACCTTAGGCTTGTTCCTGAGCTTCTCAACCAACTTCAACGCAGCTTCCTTACGAGAATCGTAGACGTATACCAGTTTCGCGTTAACCTTACCCTCGTCTACAGCCTTGGCTATGAGGGAGCCTATTGCACCACACCCTATCAACCCTATCCTCTTCATTTCTCAACCCTCGTGATCTCGAGCGATATGTCTATTGCTTTCGCTGAATGCGTTAGCTCTCCTGAGCTTATTATATCTGGCCCGGCTTCCACATACTCTTCAAGGTTTTCAAGCTTCACCCCGCCGGAGACCTCTATTAGAACCCTGTTTCTCAACCCCTTCTCTTTAAGCATTTCAATCGTCCTCCTTGCTCTTTCAGGGGTACAATTGTCAAGCATGATTATATCTGCACCGGCTTCAGCAGCTTCTACGGCATCCTTATCCTCAGCCACCTCGACCTCTATCTTCTTGCTGAAGCTCGCCAGCTCCTTGGCCTTTTTAACGGCTTCGCCAACCGAGTTAAAATATCGTAGATGATTCTCCTTGATGAGAATCATGTCTGACAGGTTCAGTCTATGAGTGTCTCCGCCTACGGTTGCAATAGCCTTCTTCTCGAAATACTGAAAGCCAGGTTTAACCTTCCTAGTTGCAGCTATCTTCACATTCGGGTTTATTCTTCTCGCTTTCTCAACAAAGGCCTTGGTTAATGTTGCCACTCCGAAGGTTTGTGAGAGAATATTCAACAATAGCCTTTCAATCTCCATGAGCCTACGCATATTGCCTTTAATCCACATTATTTGATCCCATTTTCCGAATTCTTCACCACTCTTCTTCAAAACCCTAACCGTGAATCCCATTTTCTCGAGTATCAAAGCAAGATCCTCACAGCAGGCTGCAACACCATCTTCCTTAGCTATTACAACTGCCTCGCACGTTACTTGTGGAGGTATGATCTCAGAGGTCACGTCCCAGTAGGGAACATCCTCGGAAAGCCACTCAATAAATTTTCTGAAAATTACTTCCTCGACCAAGATGTCTCAACCCCCAGAAGAGCAAAGCTTCTTTCAAGAACTCTCCTAGCCTTCTCGGCAAGCTTCTCATCGATCTTTACAACAGTCTCGCCGCTAACGAGGCTCCTGTATACTTTTTCAAGCGTTATCTTTTTCATGTTAGGGCATATTATGTCTTTACTGACAGGATACGCCTCCTTACCAGAATAAAGTTTCGAAATTCTATGAACCACCCCATTGTCGGTGCCTATTATAAAACGTTTTGCATCAATCTCTCCTACTGCTCTTATTATTTGGCTCGTGCTGCCCACGAAATCCGCCAGCCTCCTTGTTTCAGGCGGGCATTCTGGATGCACAAGTACCTTCGCATCCGGCATCCTTTCCTTAGCCGACAATATTTTACCTGCTGTGATCCCCATGTGAACCGGGCAGAAGCTGTTAAGGGGAACAGCGATAACCTCTTTTCCCGTGATTTCGGCAACATAGGACGCGAGGTTCCTATCCGGTCCGAAAAGGATTTTCTCCGCATCAAGCTTAGAAACCAGCTTGGAGGCGCTGCTGCTGGTAACCACGTAGTCCGCCATAGATTTGACCTCCACGAAGGAATTCACGTAAACTACTAAGGGTGCATCCGGGTTTTTCCTACGATATTCGTTAACAAGAGATGGGTCAAGCTGCCACGCCATCGGGCAGATCGAGCTTGACTCGGGAGTTAATACTATCTTATCCGGGTTCAACACAGCTGCCTGCTCAACCATGAAGTCTACGCCCGCGAATACTATCGTTTTAGCATCGGTCTCCATGGCTTTGATCGAAAGTTCCAGACTGTCGCCGACGAAATCAGCAACGTCCTGCACCTCGGGCCTCTGGTAATTGTGAGCTAATACTACAGCCTCTCTGTCCCTCGCTTTTTCACGTATTTTACGGCTAAGGTCTTCCATCAGCTTCTCTTGAAGCCTTAAATCCTCTTATTTAAGGGGTTCTATTTAGGCAATAATTGCATAAATGCTTTGTTAAGAGGCAAAATAGAGTTGTAACGTTTTTAAACTGTTGAAAACAATAAATAGTCCTTCTAATACACTACTAAAAACCAGTTGAACATAGTGTTAGCTCCAACAAGGTTTGAGCGTGGTCTTCTTAAGGATTGCTTGAGAACGCTCAATCGCAGCGGGGTTGAGGTTACGCGTGCCAAGCGTCTTGAAGAGCTTGAGAAGCTTAACGAGGGTCTTCTCCTCATCTTGGGTGAAGATAAGGATGTTTTGAAAGCGTTGCACCATGTAAAATCTAGGGATGTGCTCATCCTAGGGGTTAGCAAGACTGAGAATAACAGTTTCCTGATGGAGACAACGCTGGAGAGGCTCGGCGACGCCTTAAATGCTTTTCTCAGAAGAGAATATAGCGTAGAGTATTCTTCAAGACTTAAGGCTTTAGTGGACGATGCTGAAACACCGTGCGCGCTTAACGAGTTGGCAATCTTCCCGAGGAAAAGCGCTACAATACTTGAATACAGTCTTTACGTTGACGGAGAGTTCGTCTGGAGAGATATAGGCGACGGCCTGATAGTTTCCACCCCCATAGGTTCAACGGCATATGCTCTTTCAACTGGAGGTCCTATAATCCATCCGCAAGCCAAGGTGGTAAGCATAGTCCCGGTTAACTCTTTAAACCTTACTAGAAGGCCCTTGGTAACTCCTCTTGAAAGCCTCATAGAAATCCGGGACATACTTAGCAATTCGGCTTGCGAAGTTATCGTTGATGGCGGATACAGGATGAGGGTGACTGGGAAGGTTATTGTTAAGAGGGGTGAGGACGCTGGCTTCGTAAGGCTCAGCGAAGCGCTTCTAGCAAGAAGGCTTGAGAAGAAGGCTAGGATGTCTCTTGACATAAGCAGTCTGCCTCCAAGCGCTAAACTCATTTTGAAGGTTCTTGAATACGAAGGAGCTTTAACCCAGAAAGACATTGTTAAGAAGACAATGCTTCCAGCTAGGACTGTACGGCACGCTCTCGCAATACTTGTCGGAAACAATTTTGTCAAGAAACGGCCTTTAATAAGAGATCCGAGGCAAGATCTCTACTATATTGAGTCCAAATGAGCAGCATACGCTAAGTTTTTTTAAGAGCATGATTTTAGAAAGGACCATGGGAAGTGAGATAAGGGTTACTGACTCTGCAAGGTCACACAGAGTTGAACTTCTTCTGGATGAGCTGGGAGGGTCGCCCGTTAGCTGGCTCATCATAAACGATCTTGAATTAAAAGTTGGAAAAACTTTCCTGAAAATGGGCGGGGTAGGTGGAGTTGGGACGCTCGAGGAACACAGAATGAAAGGGTATTCCAGAATGGTTATGGAGTTTTCAATCGAATATATGATTAGAAACAGGTATGATGTTTCAATGCTATTCGGCATACCTGATTACTATATTAGGTGGGGATATGCTTCAACGCTTCCCAATTGCAAGATAACCATGCCTCTTAGGAATGCTGAGAGGGCTAGGCCCAGGCTTAAAGCCCGCCCGATGGTGAAGGAGGATGCTGAAACCGTCTTAAATATTTACGAGTCGTCTAACGAGCATAGGACAGGCCCTCTTAAGAGGTATAGGGGTGAATGGTTCAGATTTAGAAAGGGAAGCTGGTGGGGGATACCTGCTGACGGAACAGTCTTCGAAGACGGGTCTGGGAGAATAGTTGCCTACTGCGCTGTCGATCGTTGGCCTAGGGTGATGAGGATAACTGAGGTGGGTGCTTTGGACGCTGCTCTGTATGAGCATGTGCTCCGCTACGCGTGCGACACTGCTTTCCAGAAGAAGGCTACTGAGCTTGAAATATACGTCCCGTTTGACCATCCTTTCGCCGAGCTTTGTAAAAGCCTCGGCTGCACAATTAGCATCGACTACCCATATGCTTCCGACGGCATGGGGAGAATCATTAATCTTAAGCCGACTTTCGAGAAGCTTATTCCAGTGTTTGAGGACCGTTTGGAAAAAGCCTGCGTGAAAGAAATGCCTTCACAAATATCTTTTAAAACCGACATAGGTATCGTTACGCTTGAGGTTTCCGACTCTGGCGTGTCTCTTTCAGAAACCGTGTCAGCAAACTGGATTGAGCTTCCACAATGGGCTTTGATGCAACTTATCCTTGGATATAGGGATCCGAAGAACGTACTGGTGGATCAAGCCGTGAAGCATGAAGGAAGGGTTGAAAGAGCGTTAGAAACATTGTTTCCGTCGGGAAATCCACACATCTGGCACTCAGACTGGTTTTAACAGGTTTTGCCAAGATGGTCTTCTTTACTGTCCGTAGGCTCTCCTGTAGAAATCGTCGAGTATTGCTGTAATCCTCTCATCCTGTTTAATTCTTCTTATCGCATCTGCTATGAAATCAATCAGCCTCTCAACCAAGATTCTTCCCTTCTCCTTTGTTGCCAGCCTAGGGTCACCGAGATAAAGTTGGACTGCGTAAGCCTGCCAGTCGACAGGTGTTTCTATTCCAGGAAGATTAGTTCCCCCTGTCTTCGCCTCCTGCTTAACATTCTCCATCTTAATCAGGTTTTCAAAAAGGTATAGCCCCATGCTGGTTTCACGCTCGCAAGCATGCCCAGTTACCTTGCTCTCACATATTTTCTTAGCAATATCCTCTATTGAGAGCCATGGCTCGATTAACGCGTAAATAACATAATCCTTCTTCCTATGCAGGCTTTCCCTCAGGAAAACCCTTAAGAGATTATTGTTTCCACCATGACCGTTTACAATAAGGATTTTTTTAAAACCGTTTCTAGCCACCTCGTCGCATATTTCCTCAAGAATAGTAAGTATTGTCCTAGCGCTTAGAGATATGGTTCCAGGGAAATGCCGGTTCTCAGGCACATAAACATAGTAAAGAGTTGGCAAAACTACTGCAGGCTCTTTTTCAGCAGCCATCCTAGTTATCTCACGGATAGTTATCGAGTCTGTTCCAGTCGGCATGTGAGGCCCATGTATTTCGATCGAGCCTACTGGAAGAATCGCGATGAGATTTTTCTCAGCTGCCTCCTTTATATCAGGGCTTGTTAAGCATTCCCAAAGCATTTCTAAACATCTTCTCACAGCTGTAAAGCTTATAACTTTTTCGTTCTGTAGCGCTAAATGCTTCCTATTCCTCGAAGCTTACAATTGGTTGACGGCATTTCTAGCAGAATTTGGAACAAGATTATTTTTAGGGGCGTCTTCTAACTGCTTTCTGTCAGCGGTAATAATACAGCCCTATTTTATTTAAATGAATCTTTCTAAGGATCAGTATCTGAATTATGTTTAACACGTAGGGTGTCCATCGGAGTAACCCCTATGCTTCTGGAAAAACAGTTGAACTCTAAAGGATATTGTTGCCGGCTCCATTCATACATACGGTATGTTGAAAACATCTGGCTGAAATGATAGCTCACAGGTCCTAAAAAGGGTTCCCGTCTGTCTTTAAAAGTAACCTAGAAAAAGCCCCATTTAACCAAATACTGGTTTATAAGTTTCTCCATAAGATGTATTTTTTCTGTCTTCAATAGATAGGATACTTCTTTTCAACCAGTATTTTCATCCGGTTTAACATTATAAATGGTAATGTTGTGGAGCACTATAATTCTAACTAAAAGTTTATCACTAATGAATAAGCTGTCTTAATGGGTTTGAATAATATCGTCATAGGGACATCGGGCTGGAGCTACAGGGATTGGCTAAACGTGTTCTACACGAGCAGTGAGAAAATGTTCCAACAGTATGCTAATGTTTTTAAAACAGTTGAAGTAGATTCAACCTTCTATAAACAGCCTAATCCGAGTTTCATACGTACTATTACAAGGTCCTCGCCGAAAGGCTTCGTGTTCTCCCTTAAGGTTCCTAAAACGGTGACACACGTTAAACTAATGGATCCGGAGAAAGGTGCTATAAGGGATTTAAAACTCTTTCTAAGCGTGCTTACCCCTCTCAAGGAAGAAGGGAAACTTGGACCCCTACTCTTCCAGCTTCCGCCCAAGCCTGCCGAAGCCTTTAAAGGTTTCAACGAGTTCTTGACGAGTCTTCCGGAGGGTTACGATTTTGCTGTTGAATTCAGGCATCCAACTTGGATGAATGACGAGTCTTTCAGAATTCTCTCAGAGAATAATGTGGGTTACTGTATTGTCGATGAGCCTCTTCTACCCGCATTGTTAAAGGTTACTGGAGAATTCTCCTACGTAAGGTTTCACGGCAGGGGGAACAGGCCATGGTATTATTACGATTACAGGATTGAGGAGCTTGAGGAGTGGAAGGGGAGGCTGAATGAGCTCTCTTCCAAGGCTAACAAGGTTTATGTTTACTTTAACAACCACTTCAGAGGTTATGCGGTGAAGAACGCACTTCAAATGATGAAGATCGTTGGAGCTGCTGAGAAGCCTCAGGAGGAGGCTTTTAACAAGATAATTAACTACTTCATGGAAGAGGGCTTAAAGAGGACGGTTAGCAGGGTTGAAGCAGTGTTTTCTTCAGGTGAAAGGGACGTTGAGAAACTGGTCTCCGTCTTTCTTGAAGGGGGTAGGCTTGAGAGGGCGAGGGAACTGGTTGGGAAAGTGGCTGTTGAGGAAGCCGGAGGAGAGAAGGTTAGAGCTAAGATTAAGGAATATGTTGTCACCATAAATATTCCTGGCAGAAGGGTGACGCATGACTGTGAAGACTGGGTTAAAAGAATTGGTCAAAAACAGTTTTGCAAGCATGTTGCAGCACTTTTTCTGGCTTTAAAACCGGAAGAATCTGCAAGAATACTTTCGTTAATTTGCAAAAACCTAGATGGCTGGGTTTTTGAAGCAGGCAAGGCTTAATCATTCACTCGCCTTAACCAATATAGTTTAACTTTTCCAAGTAGTAGTTTTTCAATAGTCTGCCTTAAACTATATTAGGATGTTTAATTATGATTTCTCAGGTGTTTAAAGATGGATGTGATGGAAGCTATTAAAACCAGGAGGAGCATAAGGAAGTATAAGTCGACGCCGGTGGAAGATGAGAAGATAATAGAGTGTCTTGAAGCAGCCAGATGGGCTCCGTCAGCCAACAATTCTCAGCCATGGGAGTTCCTAGTAGTGAAGAATCCGGAGACCAGGAGGAAGCTGGCGGAGATACATAGGTATGGGCGGTTTATGGCTGAGAGCCCTGTCGTAGTAGTTTTCATAGCTGACCCTGGGAGAAGCAGCAACTGGTATCACGGGGATGTTGCGGTTTCGGTGCAAAACTTTCTTCTTGCCGCTCACTCTCTTGGACTTGGGACATGCTGGATGGGTGTTTTAAACACTCCCTTCGAAGAGCCTATAAAGAAGCTGCTTGGAATACCTGATGGACTTAGAGTTCTATGTACTGTTTCAGTCGGCTACGCGGATGAGAAACCCAGTAGAAACAGAAGGCCACTTGAAGAAATGACGCACTGGGAAAAATACGGATTAAAATCAAAATAGCTGAGCACTAATGGAACTTACATCTTTTTATTCTTCCGTGTTATTTATAGCGAGTAATGATGGGAGTTACTCTTGTCTTTTAAAAGATTTATTAATACCGCTGTTACTGGAAAGTCCAAAATGTACGTTTCCGTTAGGGATTTCACGGTAATATGGGTTGGTTACGAGGACTTGGTTAAGGGACTAAGGGATTTAGGTTTAAACAGGTATGAAATGTATGTTAACAAAACATTAACTCAGGATACATATGAAGACATGGGTCACATAGTGAAGCTGGGTTTTAATCTGCGAAATACTCGCGAGAGAAAAGAATTTTTAGATTTTTCTAAAAATACTGGTATAAAACCATGCGCCATATTATTGGAGAATGATTTTTCTAGTGAAAATCTTGAAGATGAGCTGAATTACATTAAGAAGGCGACCCAACTTGCGGATGAAATCGGGGTTGAAGTGATACGGATAAACTCGCATATGCAAATAAGGAAAGAAAAAACGATTGAAGAATATGGCAAACATTTTGTTGAAGTAATGAAATATCTATTAAGAGAAACAAAGGATAGCAATGTAGCCTATGCCGTTGAAAATCACGGTTATGTTAGTAATGATGAGCGATTTTTAGACTACGTTTTTAAAGAGATAAATGATGAAAGAGTAGGTTTAACGTTGGACACTGGAAACTTCTATTGGTATGGTTATCCGTTGAGCAGGGTTCACAGGCTCATAGAAAAGTATGCAAAACTAGTTAGACATACTCATCTTAAAAATCTTAAGTATCCTTTGGCTAAAAGAGAAAGGCAGAGACCTCCGGGTGAAGATTTCCCTCAAGTTGGAGTACCTTTATACGAAGGAGATATTGACTTGAGAAGAGTAGTTCTGGTTTTAAGAAAGGCAGGGTATACTGGTGATTTAACCATTGAAGATGAGTCTCTAGGAAAATATGGTCGGGAAGAGAGAAAAGCAGTATTGAAAAAGGATGTGGAATTTATCAAGAGGCTAATGGCTGAAACCTAAATTCTAAACATATTCCACTATCATTATAATATTGGAAAATCATTATGACTAACGATCCTCGCATTATCGCCACATTCCTTCATCGTAGCTTTCCTCAGCGCCCAGCAGCTTGCTACGACTCCAAGAACCATAGAAGACGGATGTATAGAAGCATACTCAATGTGAAGATCTAGGGCCGTTAAACCCCCTAAGCCGTGGACACCTATCTCAAGCCTGTTAACCATTCTCAAAAGATCCTCTTCCATCCCTGCAATAACAGGGTTCTCATGCCTCTGGCCAAGAGGCCTCAGGTAGACGGCTCTCTTAGCTAGGTCGAGTGCTATTTCTGAAGACGGCCCGATTCCAACCCCAAGGATGATTGGAGGGCATGGTCTCGCCTCTGCCTTCGCAACGCTTTCTAAGAC
>JAOAJQ010000042.1 GCA_026414125.1 Thermoproteota archaeon | reverse complement strand
ACCATGAGGATGTTGAAACGTTCTTGAAAAGGGCACTGCATCCTGTTAAAGTGCTTGAAATAAGGCTTGAAAACGGCGTTAAAGGTGGGAGAATAGCGTGCTTAACGGTTGACGACGCTGATAAGGGAAGGGCAATAGGTAGAAACGGGTTCAGAATACAGGGAATAAGGGAGATAGCTAGGAGGCACTTCGGCCTCACCGACGTTAAAATAAGATAGGCGTCGGAAACTTAATAAGACTCTGTTCCGCACCATTCTAGGGTTTGGGTAAGGGAGAATTCGCAGCCAGAAGCCTGATAAAGGTTCGGAGAAAGTTCAGATGGAGCTATAAGTATTACACTAAGAGGGTGCTACGGCTCAAAGAGCTGTACGACCCGCTTGAGGGAGCACCCATGGCGAGGGGTGTAGTTCTGGAGAAAGTCGGGATAGCGAGCAAGCAGCCTAACAGTGCTGTCAGGAAATGTGTCAGAGTCCAGCTTATAAAGAACGGGAAGGAGATAACGGCGTTCGTGCCGAAGGACGGCGGCTTAAACTTCATAAACGAGAGGGACGAGGTGATTGTTGCAGGAATTGGGGGCACGCTGGGCAGATCCATGGGAGACATCCCTGGGGTAAGATACAAGGTTATAAGCGTAAACGGGGTTTCCCTTGACGCGCTTTTAAAGGGTAAGAAGCAGAAGCCGACAAGGTAAGCTTTAAATAAACTGTCAAAGGCCGTTTTAAACACGACTCTTGGCTAAGACAAGTGTAGAGTGCAGGCTGTTCGACAAGTGGGATCTCAGCGGGATAGAGGTTAGAGACCCGGGGCTAGCACAAGTAGTCAGCCTCAGGCCCGTGGTCATCCCGCACTCCGGCGGGAGGCATGAGAAGAGGAAATTCTGGAAGTACAGCGTAAACGTTGTTGAACGCCTGGTCAACAGGGTTGCTCAAACAGCCAGAGCAGGTGGGAGAAAAGCCAAAGCAATAAACATAGTTAAACACGCCTTTGAAGTAATAAACATTCAAACTGGAAGAAACCCTGTTGAAGTCCTTGTGGAGGCCATCGTAAACTCCGCGCCCAGGGAGGACACGACCAGAGTCAGCTACGGTGGAATAGTCTACTACCAGTCTGTAGACATTTCACCCGGCAGGAGAGTAGACTTGGCGATAAGAAACATAGTGGACGGGGCGAAAAGGAAAAGCTTCAAAACCAGAAAAAGCATGGTGGAAAGCCTCGCTGAGGAAATCATAAACGCTGCGAGCAACAGTGAAGCAAGCTTCGCCGTCTCCAGGAAGATAGAGCTTGAAAGACATGCTGAAGCATCCCGTTAAGTTCTTAAGCCTTCCACCTTAATTAAACTTCAATATGCTTTAATACCTTGTTCCTTATTAGTGAAGCAAGACAGGCTTCCAATCATGATAATCACAGTAATTACTTCACTACTCTTAAAACCTGGAAAAGGATGGAGTGTAAAACCTCCACCGGTAACCTTGTTTTTTAATTAAGTTTTTATCGTGTACTCGCAGTACGGGTCTCCTCTGGCTATGCATTTTGTTTCAACGGCTTTAGCTTCCCTCCCGAATATTCCTGTGAAGAATCCCGCTAGGATTCCCCTGGTGAAGTGTCCGTAGGGTGTTTCACTATCCTTGCCGGCTTCACATTCGAAGCTTTGATGAATGTGAACACAAGCCTCTCCTTTTTCAACATTAAGTTCCGCAATATTCATTATCCCCCAGCCCATCGTCCTAAGATAGATCTTCAGAAACCCCGTTAGTTCTTCAGGCTTCTCTAAACCTGTTTCCTCCCAGTAGGCTTGGCTTGTTCGTTGCCCAATGCTGAAACCCTGGTAGTATAGCATTGCTTCCCCAGCTGTTCCGAACTTCTCTCTAACCCCCTTGAACAGGGACTCGTAGACCCTCCTCCTGAAGATTACTGCCCTCTTCTTTCCAACCACGAGCGGGAAGAAATACGTGTCTGAGAGCACTCCGTTCAGCGTCGGGACTATGAGCTGAGCACTCTTAACGAAAGACTGCTTCCTAACGAGCCTCAAAGCCTCCTCAGGAGTAACGCTTGTGTTCGAGAAATCCAGGAAGACAATAGCCCTCATAAGACCATCATGAGCCTCAACAGAGGAAAACTGGATAAACCTTATCGTTATACCAGCATTCTCAGCAATCTCAGCAAGCCTACTGACAACACCCTTCTCAACACTAGTCTCCAAAACAACACCATACAGTCTCTCATCAGCGTCAAGAAGCACCATCCTACCCAGATCGAGAGGATTATAGGCTTCAACATTCTGTTCTCCAAAGTGATCAGACTTCATTTGACCCTCCCGCACGGATCACACTATATAAACTTTACTTTTTATTCATAATCTTGTTTTTATAAATGTCATATTTGAAAAATTTAAAAATAACAATAAAAAATTATTGGGACTTAAATGGGAATGCATTAGTGTAGAAGAAACCGCGTACAATAAAAAATGTGGAGCATCATGCTAAAAAATAGGAGCGTCTGAGAAAAGAGTAACCATGCGAAGACTATCATTCACCCCTTTGAGAGAGAAGTATCTGTACGTGGGCAAACTCGTGCCTTCTGCGATTCTTTCCCGCGGAGTCCTTGTCCAGAATCTCATACCGAAGACAGGTCGGAGTAATCATGGAAGATACTTATCGAGTCCACGAATCTCTTACTGACTATGGAGCTCGCTATTCATAGGAGGATCTTCATCTGAACTTTTTTAAAGTACAACTATTGCTTAACCAAACTTCTGAAATAATGTGAGAGAGGGCCTTTCCAGAAACATTTTTAAGGTCTATAAATTTCCACATTAAGAGCTACAAGTTGGCAAAAAAGACCCTTTCGCTCATAGTGGAGGGAGGTAATGCTTCGCCCGGGCCCCCCTTGGGTCCAGCCATAGGCCCCTTAGGGATTAACGTTGGGGCGGTAGTGGCTAAGATAAATGAGGTTACTAAGGAATTTAAGGGGATGAAGGTCCCGGTTGAGCTTGAGGTTGACACTGATACGAAGCAGTTCACTGTCACTCTTAAAACCCCCACGACCTCGGCTCTAATAGCTAAGGAGGCTGGGATAGACAAGGGGTCTGGAACACCCGGAAAAGAGGCGAAGGGAAACGTGAGCTTCAAGACGGTTGTTAAAATAGCCAGGATGAAGATGAACGACACCTATTCTAAGACGCTTAAAGGAGTGGTTAAGGAGGTCTTGGGGACTTGTCAAAGCATGGGTGTGACAGTCGACTCCAAGCCGCCGAAGGAGGTTATCAGGATGCTTGATAAGGGGGAGTACGATGAGGCTTTAAGCAGGGAGGGCGCGTAGAATGTCAGTACCGGTTTCAGTCAGCAAGGGTTCGCTGGAGGATGCTTTAAGGAAAGCTGTTTCCCCAGAGTACAGCAAGCCTAGGAAGTTTCCGCAAAGTGTTGAAATAGTTGTATGCCTAACCGGGGTAGACCTGTCTAAGCCGGATCAAAGGTTCACGGAGCTCGTGGAGCTTCCGCACAGCCCCTACAGGACGCAGCCTAAAATATGCGTTTTCACAGACGGCTCCTTGACTACTGAAGCAAAGAGCCTTGGGCTGGATGTTCTTTCGAGAGACGTTTTAAGCAGCATGGCTGGTAAGAAGAAGAACTGCAGGAAAATAGCGCAGTCCTATGATTTCTTCATAGCTGAGGCACCGCTCATGCCGCTGGTCGGCAGGGTGCTCGGCCAGTTCCTCGGGCCTAAGAACAAGATGCCCACTCCAGTTCCACCTGCTTCGTCAATAGCGCCGATTGTTGAAAGGCTTAGGAGAAGCGTGAGGCTTGTGCTTAAATCCAGCCTCGCCGTCTCATGTAAAATAGGGCATGAGGAAATGCCTGTTCAGCAGCTTCTGGAAAACGCTGGCGCCGTCCTGTCGGCGGTTGAGAGAAGGCTCTCCCGGTCAGCATCTGTGAGATATGTAGGATTTAAGACAACCATGGGCAGGATTGTTAAAGCATCGAGGGAGGCTAAGGCTTGAGCCAGCAGGTTCTTAAAGCAAGGGTTATAGACGAGATTCTCCGTCTGATAGAGTCAAGCAGGACGGTGATGCTTGTCAACACTTTCAGAGTTAAGTCCATAACGATAAACGAGGCTAGGAGGAGGCTTAGGGGGAGAGCTATTCTGAGACACGTTAAGACAACGCTTCTGCAGAAGGCTGCTGAGAAAACAGGCTCACAAGCGCTAAGAGAATTCCTGAAGAAGCATGCCTCCAAGGGTTCGGTGATGCTGATCGTTTCCAACGAGGATCCTTATGAGCTTCAGCAGGAGCTTAAAAAATATTCGATAAGGCTGCCTCTTAACGCTGGCGACGTTGTCGACAGGGAGATAGTTGTCCCTGCTGGAAACACTGGTCTTCCAGCCGGCCCAGTGATCTCTTCCCTGAACGAAGTAGGCCTGCCAACAAGGATTGAAACTGGAAGCATATGGATAACTAAGGACACTGTGGTCGCGAAGCCGGGGGACGTGGTTACGCCTCAACTAGCCTCTGTTCTCTCGAAGCTCAACATAAGGCCGGTTGAAGCATTTATAAAATCCTACGCAGCTATTCATAACGACATAGTGTACAGTGAGGATGTTCTCACAATAACCTTCGAAGATGTTTTGAAGGAACTCTCTAAGAGTGTTGAAAACGCTTTCAAGCTGTCCGTTGCAACATTCTTCCCAACGCCTGAAAACCTTAGAGTAATGCTTAGAGAAGCCTTCTCCAAGGCTGTTACGCTAAGCCTTAAAACACAATTCTACGATGAGAACACGGTTAAAATAATGTTGCAGACGGCGAGAGCCGAGGCAAGCCGGCTTGAAGCCCTGCTTGAAAAAGCCTAGCCTCAAGAGTATTCATGATGACGATTTAGGGGGCTCCGACCAATTTAATGTTTAAAGAGGTTTTGCAGGCTTAAAAGATACTTTGAAAGAGCGGATAAAAGCTTAAAAACACCCCATGTAAGAATGCTCAGAAAATTCTGAGGTGGATGCTGATGTCTGAGTACATCCATGCGGCACTGCTCCTGCACTCCGCGAAGCAGGAGATTACAGAGGACAGGATAAAAGCCATAATGAAGGCGGCAGGCATAGAACCGGATGAAGCTAGAATAAAAGTACTGGTCTCCTCGCTATCAAAAGTGAACATTGACGAAGTATTGTCAGCGCCGCTGGCAATAGGCCCAGTAGCCCAGGCTGCGCCAGCAGCTCAGCAGGCGCCGGCTGAGAAGAAGGAGGAAAAGAAGGAGGAGAAGCCAGCCGAGGAAATGGCTGGGCTTGGTGCACTTTTCGAGTAACAGTTTTCTAACTTTACCAATACTGTCCCCAACTTAGACATATGGTAATGCTATGGCTGAAAACATATAAGAATGCAGGTGGTAAGAATATTAAAGTATGACTTTTATCTTTTCGTTTGCAGATCTATAGGCAGCATCTATTATTTCCTGAGTCTTATAACCGTCATAGCCAGAAACCGGCGGCTCGTTTCTTCTAATAATAGAATTAACAAACATTCTGATCAAGTATTCGTGGGGCTCACCTATCTCAGGCAACTGAGGAGTAATGGTTCTGATTTTACCATCGTTCGAATATTTTCTATTTCTTGTATATAGCACTATCTTCTTTTCAGTAAGATTGCACAATATGGTTCCCTGATCACCGTATAACTCAACCGGCCATTGTTCATTTTGCTGGGTCCAGCTAACATCCACAAGCGTATGAACAGAATTTTTAAACAGAATTAAAATCATCGCATTATCCTCAACCTCTATGTTTTCTATGTTTCTACTGATTTCAGCGGATACGTTTTTGGCTTCTACGCCAACGAACATTCTTGAAAGATCTATCCAATGCGAACCTATATCCATCAGCACTCCGCCTCCGGATTTTTCCTTGTCAAACAGCCACTCTCTCATGGGGGCAGAAGGAGGAACAGCTTCAAGAATATCATAACCTACTCTAAATCTTGCTTGGATAAGTTTACCTATTGCACCCTCATTTAATAGTTCTTTCGCCTTAACATGCTGGGGGAGAAACCTATTTTGAAAATCAACGCCGAAATATAAGCCTCTTCTTCGGGCTTCGTCTACCATTTCTTTTGCTTCTTTTGAGTTTAACGCCAAAGGCTTCTCGCAAAAAACATTTATGTTTGACTTAATTACATCTAAGGCTATATCTCTATGAGTAAAAGGAGGAGTGCAAATGCTTATTAAATCTAGATCATTTTCCTTTAACATATCCTCATGATTCGCGTAGGCTTTTGCATTAAATTCTTTAGACAAGGATTCAGCCCGCTCTTTTACGATATCGGAAACCGCTACAATCTTAACGAAATCCATCTTTGAGTACGCTATTGCGTGCACTCTAGCTATTCCTCCGCTTCCTATTATCCCAACTTTTATTTCTTTGCTCATCGTCAGGACCAGATGCTTCTAGAAAAAGTTAATTAAATGTTATGGGTGAGTGGAAAACTTCTAAATTAGCTGCCCCTCTTGGAACTGTGTCTATGTACATGAGGCCAACCTCTTTCAAAAGCTTGCTAATCTTTCCCAGCATACGGGTCATCATGCTACGTTCAACTTTTCGATAACGATAACACATTACCTAAATGAAGAAATAAGGGATTTTAGCCTTTTTTTAGCCAGAAAGGGACTTATAAAAGATGAGATCGACGTAGAATCCAACTTTAATAGAGAGGAATGGAAGGGAATGGGTTCAAAGATAGTCAGGCGGGAATGAAAACTTTTTAAACCATTCACCTTTATTTTTAACTGGAAAAACAAGGGGCCGATAGTCTAATTTGGTCAGGACACCCGCCTGACCGCCTGCATGGCCAGTAGGCGCGGGAGATTGCCGGTTCGAGTCCGGCTCGGCCCATTCTCTCGGAAAACTGTAATTATCAAAGCGGCATGCCAGCTGCTTGTTCACACAGTTATAGGCCTTGGCTAATAGTAATGTAGGCGAGTTTACCATAGCCAGTGAGTCTACAGCAGGTTGCTAGCTTTATAAGACACCAAGGGATCGTCAATGAAAATGGTGATGCGGGCAGAGCCTCCTCTTATGCTTGGGCTGGATCTTGGAACATCCAGCTTCAAGGCAACGTTGGTAGACAGTAAGTGGTCAGTATTGTTGAGCACCAGCAGATCATACTTGATTGAGTCGCCTGCTCTAGGATGGTGCGAGCAGGATCCGGCTGTATGGTGGCAGAGCGTTAAGGAGGCTGTTCACGAGCTTCTCAGTAAAACCGGGTTCAGCGGAGACTCCGTTTCAAGCATCTGTGTCTCAGGCCAGATGCACGGAATGGTTCTTCTAAACAGTTCCAGAGAGGTTTTGAGACCTGCGATAATATGGTCTGACAACAGGAGTAGGAGTCAACGCACACAGATTGAGAATGAGCTTGGAGTGGAAGCATTGATAGAGATATCTGGGAACAGGGCGGCCACGGGTTTCGCTGCTGTAAGCTTCCTGTGGGTTAGGCAGAATGAGCCTAGGATTGCGGAGGCTGTGAAAACACTGCTATTCCCAAAGGATTATATTAGGATGAAGCTTACCGATGTTATCTGCACGGATTTCAGCGACGCTTCAGGATCTCTGCTTCTTGACATACGTAGAAGACAATGGTCTCAGGAGATAGCGTCCATCGTAGGCATAGGGTTAGATGCTCTTCCAGAGATCAGGTGCTCGCACGAGGCTGCTGGAGAACTTAGTAGACAGGCTGCGGAGGCATTGGGCTTAAGACTGGGGACGATTGTTGCAACAGGCGGTGGAGACTCGATGGTCGGGGCCCTTGGCTGTGGAGTAATACATGAAGGAGTCTGGTCGGTAAACATAGGTACTGGAGGCCAAGTTCTAAGCCCGACGGCTAGACCAGTGGTGGACAAGATGGGTCGGACGAATACTTTCTGTCACGCTGCTCCAGACATGTGGGTTGTTCAAGGCTCAACGCTTTCAGCAGGCTTATCCCTAAGATGGTTTAGAGACACTCTTGGAATAAAGGAGAAGCGCCTCTCAGAAACCTGTGGAATAGATGTCTACGATGTTTTAACCCTGGAGGCCACTAAGGCCCCACCGGGTTCAAAAGGCCTTGTTTTCCTACCATACCTGATAGGGGAGAGGACTCCTCACAACGATCCTGTTGCAAGAGGGGTTTTCTTTGGCCTCAGCCTTACGCACGATAAGACACACATGGTTAGGGCTGTCTTAGAAGGTGTGGCGTTCGCATTCAGAGATTGCAAAGAGGTTTTAACAGAACTCGGGTTGAAGCCTGAGAAACTGGTTTTCAGAGGAGGGGGCTCGGTGAGCAGGCTCTGGAGGGAAATACTGGCTAACGTTCTCTCAGAAACCGTTGTGAGCACTGTTCAGCTAAACGATGTTTCCTTCGGCTCCTGTTTGCTAGCTGGTACTGCTTACGGCTTATGGAGAGACTTGAACCAGGCCTGTGCTGAGACAGTTAGATACGGCGACTCCTCGAAACCAGATCCTTTGGCTTCAAAACTCTACGATGAACAGTACCGCCTCTACGTTTCCCTCTACCATCATCTCAAGCCCCTTTTCCAGCTTCTCGCAGAGCAAGAATAGAAGGCTAACCGACCATTCCCGAGAAAGCTTTAGGAATGCTAGCATCGTACGGCGGCTGGATCACTCCCTTCTCAGTAACAATCCCCGAGATAAGCTCTGGCGGAGTAACGTCGAACGCAGGGTTCATAGCCTCAACTCCCTCCACAGTGACAAGCCTGCCGAGGAAATGCGTGACCTCTGTAGGGTCTCTCTCTTCAATAGGAATATCCCCCGCCTTCATCGCGAGGTCGAAAGTTGACAAGGGTGCTGCAACGTAAAACGGTATGCCATAATGCTTCGCCAGAACCGCCAGCGTCAGGGTTCCAATCTTGTTCGCAACATGCCCTGTTGCAAGAATCCTGTCTGCACCCACGAGAACCTTGTCAACCATGCCCCTTGCCATAACGTATCCAGCCGTGGAGTCGCAGATCAGCTTAAACGGGACACCGTATTTCTTAAGCTCCCAAGCGGTGAGCCTCGCACCCTGGAGCAGCGGCCTAGTTTCAGTAGCCAACACGGAAATCCTCCTCCCCTCCTCCCACGCGAGCCTTATTATTCCAAGTGCAGTACCGTATTCCACAGTACCCAGGCCGCCCGTGTTACAA
>JAOAJQ010000041.1 GCA_026414125.1 Thermoproteota archaeon | reverse complement strand
TGAGGCACGTGAATACATTATTACAAGGCCCGACACGCCTACGCCCTGGTTAAACTATCTTGGTCAAGAGGACTATTTCACAGTGGTCTCGAACACGGGCGGGGCTACAGTTTCTACAGGGATGCTCGTTACAGACGTATCACCCGATACCGGTATAATTCTGTCCCGCTTGACCAGCCTGGAAGATACATTTACCTTAGGGATGTTGAAACCGGGGGATACTGGTCTCCAACAGAGACCGGTTAAAAACCTTTAGACCTGTATGAGCGTTGCCATGGCCTAGGCTATACTCGCATAAGTTCAGCCTGACACGGTGTTGAAACCAGGATAACCTTCTTCGTCCCACTGGGGCAGGCGATTGATCTTAGACCTCTGTATCCCTAGAGATTGGCCCGGCTTCAGGGTTACACGCGCCTACCTTGGAGCAAATACGTTATAGAGGTTAGGAATAATAAGCATGTTTGTCAGGGCGTGAAACAGATTGTTGTCGACGGTAAGCCTATCGAGGGGATGTCTCCCGATTTTCAGCGAGGGGGCTACGCACAGCGTCACAGTGGTAATGGGCAGGTGAAAGCCTTTAGAGAACTCTCATAGCCCAGAGTATCCCGCCTAAGAGATGTTTTCTGAACCATTCCTCACCCCATATTTCTGGGAAATGGCCGAACGCAGTGTAGAAAACCCTGCCCCCACTATATTCGTGACACCAGGCTAAAGCATAATCATTATCTTCCCTTGTTCCCTTACTAAGGTCCACAGAGGAATTGTCTAGACTTATTAACACATGCGTCCTGCTGCGGCTCCAATCCTTGAAAGTATATACTTCCTCCTTAACGTTAAACCTCTCCGGTAGATGCCTTGTGGAAGGGTGATCCTTGTCTTCAACTTTCACATAAACCTCTTGAGTCCATGGATGACCGTTAAAATAGCCTCCAATCATCTCACCGTAGGCTGGGAACTGATAGAAAGTATCAGTCGCATTATGGACGCCTATAAAACCCTTGCCGTTCCTCACGAAATCTATCAGCATCTTCTTCTGCTCCTCATCCATGGGCAGCTCACCTGTTGTGATGAATAGTACTGCCGAAAAAACGTTCAGGAAACTTTCTTTTATGATGGAGCAATCATCCGTCGAGAAAACGTTAAACCCGTTTGAATCTCCCAGTTCCCTGAGGGTTTTAACGGCGACTGGAATATAGTCATGCTTGAAGCCTGCCGAATGCGTTAACACAAGTAGTCTTCTAGATGCCATACGCGGAAAAGCAGTCTTGAAAATTTAAGTCTTTCTAACGCCAAGCCTGAAAGGACTTAAACTAATATATTGCTTAAGATCAGGCAGTTTCATGAATCCGGACAGTGTTGGAGTATGGCTCATCCTAGCATTCCTCTCAGCCTTCTTCGCAGCATTAGTCACAATATTTGGTAAAATAGGATTAAAGACGGTTGACTCAACCGTGGCTGCGGGGGTTAGAGCAGTAATAATGGCGGCGACTATGGTTGGAATAATAATCCTTCTCGGAAGAACCTCGCAACTAGCAGAGTTAACGCAGAGGGATATGCTTTTCATAATACTGAGCGGTGTGAGCGGAGCACTCTCATGGGTTTTCTACTTCGCCGCATTGAAGCTGTCTGACGCCTCCAAGGTTGCCACCATAGACAGGACAAGCATACTCTTCGTAATAGTGCTTTCATACTTGATACTCGGCGAGGAACCATCGCTAAAAACAGCTGCAGCCGGAATACTTGTTTTCCTAGGAGCCCTAATACTAATAATTTGAACACGGTAGGGATAAACTGGCGGGAGCCTGGAACCTCACCTGAGCATTGGCTTAGCGCCAGCCATAAAGACGCATTATAAAAGGTGTGACAAACGTCTCTATAACGCCTGCTACAATGAAGACAGGTATCAGTCCGAGAACAATGTAGACTGTTCTTTTTAAAACACTGTGGAACTCAGCATCTGAGCTCACGCTTCTTTTCTTTAAAGCCTTAAAAAACTCTATTCCCAAGCTTAACCCGGCCGAGCCGGCGATCAGGAAGGCGGGGAGCTCTATTACGCCGTGTGGAAGTATGGCTGCCAAGAACATCGCTAGGCTTTGAACAATATCTTCAACCACCCCCAAGATGAACCCGTTGAAAACAAGGGTCGCAAGCACTGGAACTATGAATATGATTCCGGATAAGGCTGTGGCGAGCGAAACCTGCCAGTTATGGAAGGATATGTCGAGGGCTAGGAACGGCAGGCCGTAGGCTGCTTCAAACAGGGTCGTCGCCTTCCCCGGCACATATCCTAGAGAGTAAACTATCTGCCTAATTCCTGAGGAAGATAGCTGTTTTCCGAGCATTACGCCTAGGGAGAAGGCTATTGCTGAAGAAAAGTGGAAAAACATGTTCTTGGGCTCAGCCAGAAAGTCGACGAGCTCGCTTAAACCCTTTTTAACCCTTTCTAAACCCGTGTTTAAAACATACGAAAAAACGTCTTTTGAAATAGGAGGACCAACTGGAAGCGGGGTGACGAAGGGTTCAGGTTTCCCCTTTAGAAAAATCATCGTCTTGAATATGTGGAAAACCGGTGTAACAAGGAAGCTTAGAATTACGGTTGCGATTGACGAGAGCCGGAAGCCGAGCAAACCTGCTAGGAACGTTATAATAGTTATCGACACAACAGATAAAACTCTTAGAATGCAGTATGCCACCGTGTTCGCGGGGAGCCTTAAGCATGTTCCCATGCTTTTCCTCACAGCGCTAAAACCATACGCCCCATCTGCAGCCGCGGGATAAGCGTAGACTGTTAAAACTGTTAAGACCATCATGAAGACAAACGCGACTATTGCGAAGCCAAGCCATAGAAATACCCTGCTAACAAAAGTCGAAGCCTCCGGGTTCCCAGAAAGCAAGCTGAGAGCATCTGCAAGTATTGAAGCCAAAACCACTAGCATCGGAAGAATCTTTATTGTTTCAACCACCAGCACTGTCCAAGCCATCTTAACCCACTTGAGCCGCATCTCTTCGAAAACATCTACTGTTGAAAGACTGCCTTTTTGCAGAAGACGGAGGTAGGAACCGTATTCCGCGGAGTTCAGAAAACCGCCAGCTAGAATTGACGCTAGGAAGAAAAAGAATACGGATACTGCAGCCACGATTATGATTGTTGGCACTACTGGCAACAGTGTTAAAACCAGTCTGGATAAGTCTCCAGTCCCGATTGACTCTGCAACCATCCTGAGAACTCCTGTAGCTGCGAGCTGCATTAGGCCGACTATGAGGGTGACGACGATTATCGATTGCTTCAAAACGTCGACTGCACTACTCAGAATCACTGGAAATATTGAGGAAGGGTTAAGCCTCCAGAGCCAGTAGGACACGTTGAACAGGCTTTCTAGAGAAGCATGTTTAACCGGCAACGGGTAGGGTGGTGAAGGAAACTCTATAGACGGCTCCGGCGGTGGTAGGCTCACAGTATAATGATTGTGTTGAAAAAGTATATAGTCTTTATGGCTGGCTATGAGTAGTAAGCCAATATTACCAAAAAACTGGTTTACGCGTCAAACGGTGTCTCGGGTAAAGTTGATAAGCTACTGAATCTGGAACTCATGTTTAAAAATGGAGAAACAGCCTCCAAAAGACCATTTAAGCCTATTAAAAACCTGGTTTAAACATATCCCGCTGATCCTAAGCCTATTCATTTTCTATTCTTATGGTTTTTTCTGGACTTTGAAGCCACGGAGAATTAGGACGATGAGGGACGTGTTCGACTTATTCTATATCCGCTTCCTCAGACTGGAAAGGGAAAATGTAGAGATATTGGAGCTGACGGATACTGAACTCATAACAGTTTCAAGAAACCCTTGCCCAATACTCAGGCTCACGTTAATGCTGAGAATGGATACAAGATATACTTGCAGGCTGGTTTCCGAAACAGTCTGCAGATACGTGCTTAGACGCATGGATTCAAGGTTGGTTTTTGAAAGAGACTACAGCCGCATTAGACCTTATAGTGATGGTTGTTTGGAAAGAATATTTCTGAAAGGACAATTGAAGCGCGCACTAGGAACCAATGTTTCGAAGACTATCTTAAGCTAATTCTTTCGTTTCATATGTAGATAGTTCTCATATTGCTATTAAAGCTGATTGATTATACAAATTCGTAAAAATTTATTAGGAGCAAAATAATTAAAAACAAAGGAGTATTTTAAAAATTAATTATGAAGGTTGAAAAGAAAGCGGCTGTTGAGTTAAAACTAGAATTTCAAGAACTAGTGCCGTTTTTAAACTTGCCTTCGAATAGGTGCCTGTACATAAACTTTTGGGATTTTAAGCAAAGAAAAAGCCTCATACTAATCTTTCACCATGGAAAGAGCTGTCCGTATTGCATAGTCAAACTCAAAGAATTGGCTAAAATCTATAGAGATATTCAGGACCTTGATGGCGAAGTATTGGCTGTTTCATCCGGCAACATCGCAGATTTTACAGAGAGTAGGAGATGAAAACGAACTACCTTTCCCATTGCTCTCAGACACAGACGGAGCAACGACCGTAAGATTCACCATCATTGATAACTCTAAAAACAGCTCTTTCCAGCAATTCTGATAACAAACAGATTCGGAGCCTTACGGTATCGGAAAACAGCCGAAGAAGCGACAGGCCTCCCGGGTGCTGAAAAAACGTTAAGTGAACTCCTCTATATTCAATCAGAGTGCCCAGAATGCACCCATCTGTCAAAAATGGCTGATGCACAGCAAGGCTATCCTAAAAAGAATAAGATTTTAAAATAGTGGGTACACGTGCTATAGCTTCGAACTCATTAGTTTCACTAGATCCACTAGGCGCACGCTGAAACCCCATTCATTATCGTACCATGCAAATGTTTTTATAAATCTTCCTTTTCCTCCTGGCGGTATTACTCTCGTGTCGAGTGCTGAGAATATTGATGAATGGCTGTTGTGCAGGAAGTCAACTGAGACGAGCGGCTCGTCAACGTATTGCAGGATACCTTTCAAATATGTTTCGGAGGCTTCTTTAAACGCTGCGTTAATCTCCTCTACTGATGCTTCCCTTTCTATTTCGCATGTGAGGTCGGTTAATGAGACGTCTGGCACAGGTACTCTCAGCGCTATTCCGTCAAGCTTGCCTTTTAACTCAGGTATTACTTCACCTATTGCTAGTGCCGCCCCGGTTGTCGTGGGTATTATTGAGAGGGCTGCTGCCCTCGCCCTCCTAAGGTCTTTATGGACGAGGTCAAGTGTTCTCTGGTCGTTTGTATAGGCGTGTATAGTTGTCATTAGGCCTCTTACTACTCCGAAGTTTTTCAGGAGAACTTTCAGCATTGGTGCTAGTGAGTTTGTTGTGCATGACGCCATTGAGACAATATTGTGTTTGGCAGGATCATACATTTCATGGTTTACACCGATCACTATCGTTATATCTGGTTTTTTCGCTGGGGCAGATATGATGACTTTCTTAGCTCCACCTTGGAAGTGTTTGCTGGCGTTCTCCCTATCGGTGAACAGACCTGTTGACTCTATAACTATGTCCACGCCGTGGTCTTTCCAAGGTATTAGAGCCGGGTCTTTCTGCATGAGGACTTTAAGCTCTCTACCGTCTACTTTTATCACGTTTTCTCCTACTTCAACCTTGTTTTTCAAGGGACCGTGGATAGAGTCGTATTTCAACAGATGGGCATTGGTCTTTGTGTCAGCTATGTCATTTATTGCAACAACTTCAAACGTTTCACCGTAGTCCGGATCTTCAAGGGCTGCCCTGTAGAACAGTCTGCCGATTCTTCCAAACCCGTTAATACCTACTTTTATCGTCATTTTCCCTAAGAGGCTTCTTCTAGGTGTTTAAAAACTTAACGTGGATTCAAGTATTGCTGAGGAAACTCTTTAATCCTTAATTTATACAAATAACTTGCTTATGAGCAGTAGGGTTGAGGAGATCATTAGGAGGCGGGTTTTAACGGAGGTTGAGAAATACCCGTTCTTTCAAAGGGCTGTCGTCGCACTCTCAGGTGGGAAGGACAGTGGGAGTCTTCTACATGCTTTCATAGATACCTATCCGAATAAGGAAGTTATCCCCGTTCATCTGAATCTTGGAATAAAAGGCTTCTCGGAGGCTTCCGAGTGTTTCGCAAAGATGCAGGCTGAGAGGGCTGGCCTCAGGCTTATGGTTTTCAACCTTAAGAGGGAACTTGGCTTTACGATCATGGATGCGGAAAGACTCTACCCTAAGGTTTGCAGTGTTTGCGGCGGTTTTAAAAGGTATCTTTTGAACAAGATTGCATTTGAGCTTGGTGCTGACATCATTCTTACAGCTCACCATCTTGAGGATTTCCTAGTTAGAATGTTAAAGTCTGTTTTAAACGCCGGGTTCGAGGAACTCGCAAGGTTTAAAACATATCTTCCAAGGAACGGGAATCTTATTGCTAAAGGTAGGCCTTTCTGCAGGGTTCCCGAAAGTCTTATAGTGGAGTATGCCTTTCTCAAGGGCATACCGTTTCTATCTGAGAAATGTCCTATCGGGAGGAAGGAGAACGTTGAAAGATTCAGGAGGACTGTTGAAATCCTAGCTAGGAGACAGAGCCAGAAGCTCCTTTATTTCTCATCGTTGACAAAGCTGGCCGAGATGCTCCAAAACAGCGGAGCCGTAACTATGCCGGAGTTGACGCCCTGCTCATCATGTGGCTTTCTTGCTTCAAGTGAAATATGCTCTTTTTGTGCGAGAATGAAGAAGATCAGAGCTTTCCTAGGCAGGGATCAGGCACCATGAAACTGTATTTAGGCAATTCTTTTAAACACGTTGCCTTCTTGAACATTATTGGAAGCGGGAGCCCGGCATGAGGATCGCCTTCGTTTATGACGCAGTGTACCCATGGATTAAAGGAGGAGTGGAGAGGAGAATATACGAGCTTGGAAAAAGGCTGTCCCGCAGGCACGAGGTGCACTGGTTTAGCTTAAAATGGTGGGACGGTGGGGAGAAGAGTCTCAACGGGATTCTGCTTCACGGGGTTGGAGTCGGGAGGCCTCTTTACGTTAATGGGAAGCGTTCGATAAGTGAAGCGTTATACTTCGGGCTTAAGTTGCTCTCCAGCTTTAGGTATGATGTTGACTTCATAGATGTTCAGGCTTTCCCATACTTCTCCTGCTTCTCCTCCAAATTTCACTCCATGACGGCTGGGGCATGCATGGCGGTGACTTGGCACGAGCTCTGGGGCACTTACTGGTTTGAATACTTGGGTCCTAAGGGGCTTGCAGGCTGGGCTGTTGAAAGAGCAGTCTTAAAGCTTACAAATATGCATATTGCAGTGTCAAGTGTGACGAAGAGAAGCCTAGAGATGATTGGTGTTAACGCTGAGGTAATCCCGAACGGGATTGACTTTAAACATATAGCAAGAGTCCAGAGGGGTGGCGAAGAATCGGACATTGTTTTCACAGGCAGGTTGGTGAAGGAGAAGAACGTCGACTTGATTATTAGGGCGGTGAGGATTTTGAAAGATAGCGTTCCAGATATTAGATGCGTGATAATAGGCGACGGGCCTGAAAAACAGGCTCTCGTAAGCCTTTCTGAGCAGCTAGGAGTAAGGGGGAATATTGTGTTTAAAGGTTTTCTGGAGGATTATGACGAAGTAATAGCTTGCATGAAATCTTCAAAGGTGTTTGTACTTCCTTCAACAAGAGAGGGCTTCGGAATCGTTGTTTTAGAGGCGAATGCGTGTGGACTGCCTGTCGTAACGGTTAGGCACGAGAGGAACGCTGCCTGCAGCCTAGTTGAAGAAGGTCTAAACGGTTTCACATGCCCCGTTTCACCTGAGAAAATCGCCGAGAAAACAATGGAGGCGATGGAAAGAAACATGAGACAGGAGTGCGTCCACAACGCTTCCAAGTATGACTGGAATAGCATCGTAAGTCTTTACGAGGGCTTTCTGAAAAAAGGTCTAAAGCGCTAGTTACTCTGCTGATGTTTTCCACCGGAAATTTTTAACACAGTGCTTGTGTTAAAGTAGCATGGTATCTTGCCGACCAGTAGCATGGCGCATACCTCTGGGCCAAGCCCTTTTGAAACAATCAGGTTGAACGCTCTCCATGTTAAAACGGATACTGCAAGCATTCTCCTAGTGTCCACAAGGAGTACCCTCCACTTCCTGCAAAATTTTGCTGCATCCTTAGAAACCTCTACCCTCCCGAAATGCGTTGCTTTAGCATACATTCCGCGTCTAGACTTTAACCTCGCCCTTGACAACGCTACTACGCATATGAATTCCTTGCTCATAGGGCTGATCCTCCAGTACTTGCCGTGCTTAACCGCGTTTACAAGATCCTCAATTTCCCTCTTAGTCAATCCTTTGAAAACACTATTTTTGAACATCTTGTTTCACGAGGCTGAATAAAACAACGAAATTCTTCAAGCAGTCCTTAAGAAGCCTGAAGCTCAACCACCCTGATCCCGTAGAAGCCGGCCAGCTGCCTCGCATCCTCCGTCAACTTCGGCTTAACTATCAGAGTTGACCCGTTAATCATGTCTTCAACATCGTTCTTCTTAGTGTAGAATCCAACTATGGATGTGACTGAAACATCAGTCACGTCGAAAACAATATCGCAGACTAGCGGCTTATCCTCGTTTAAAATACCTATGTCAAACACGTGTGTAATTCCTGATTTACCGGTTATTTTTATATCCTCCTCAACCTGCAGCCCAACCATTGAAACGTACTGTGAAAGCTGTTTCTTGAAGGAGGCATATTCCTCCTCCCTCATCTTTAACTCCTGTTCAACCGGAAGCATCCGAGCCGACACTTCCTCAGGTTGCATCATGCTTCTGAACAGCTTCTTAAGGGGTTGAACCAAGGCCTCACTATTAGTCCAGATCGCCGTGGCCTCTTTTCTCTCCGCCCTACTAACACCAGGCGACTTAGTGAACAAGAGAAGTTGCTTGTCGTCCATGATTACGAAGCAGGGTGCTGAAATACTCATCGTCTTAACCTCTATAACTTCGGCATGCTTCTTAAGGAACGACGTGATGCTTGACGTGCCTAAAATATCATGTGTAAGTATTTGTATGCGAACATTATCTTTACTCAGGTTGCGAAGCTTCTGAAGGACTCCCGCATTGTATGCTCTAACGAGCTCCGCCCTAGAGGCTACCATATTAACCTCTTCCTTAGCCTCATCCAGCATATCTGAAAGCC
>JAOAJQ010000040.1 GCA_026414125.1 Thermoproteota archaeon | reverse complement strand
GGGCCGAGCTGGGTGCTGCACTCCAGGAGCATGATGGTTTATTAAAAGTAAAAACCCAGCGAGAGGATTCTGCTGAGAGCACGGGAGAGGCTGAGAGTAGTGATAGAGCAGAAGGATGGCTGAGCCGCTGCAGAATTATTTACGCAGCCATGATTCGGAGAAAACGCGCCTTCCGCGCGATTTAAGTTGATGGACTTTCTACATTAGAATATGGACGGTTCACCTGTCTTTTCAAATGAAGGAAAGCAACGTCCTTCTTTTCTCGGCACGCGTTTAAACGGGTTGTACTCGTCTCCTGGCACAGCGTCTCCACAAACATGTGGAAAACCTCCATCCCTAGCGACTATGCCCAGATTAATATTACTCAAGGTTGCTGCAGTATTCTCCTGAATAGTTTAACCTGGCAGTTTAAGCATGGCTGGGCCTTCTTAAAATCGGTGTCTATTATCGAGTCGCTGAAGCACATTACGCACTCAGGGTTATCGCAGTGCTTCAAGCCGAAAGTATGGCCAAGCTCGTGAACAGCCTCCTTAAGCACCCTGGCTTCGAAAAGCCTCCTGTCAGGAGTGTTGCCGTAGAACTCTGGCCTAAGCCTGTAAAGCGAGATGACAGCATCCTCCCCGTTTAGAACTGCTTCGCCGAAGACGAAGTTAAGCCTTCCAGTGTAGAGATCAGCCTCCGTGACCCCGAGATACTTAGAGTAGCCTTTAGGCTTTGAAACAGCCAAATATTCTAGAAGAAGCGTGGAATTATACTGTCTCCTAGCCTTATCGTAAGCATACGACGGCAGTCTGAAAGCCTCCTCGCTAATCTTGAAACGCACCGGGCTGAATACTTGGGAAAGCTTTCCCGGGAGGAAGGAGAGCTCACTAGGATCAGCATCACCCATGAGGATTATCAATACTTCAATCGCCACCCTGTTAAACCCTGTTTCCAACTGGAGTGATACATTTATATTCACGAGGGTGCTTATTAAAACTTGGTGTTGGAGGCATGAAGGTTGGTATTTTCACGGTTCTGTACAACGATCGGCCGCTGGATAAGACGTTGGAATATGTTTCCTCACTGGGCTACGAGGCTGTTGAACTCGCATGCTGGAAGGGTTCAAACCATATTAACATCGACCAAGTCACCTCAGGCGGGGCAAGCGAAATAAGAAGCATTATAACAAAGTATGGAATGCAAATATCCGCGTTAAGCAACCATCTGGAAAGCCAGCTCATACTCGGCCCCCATGACGAATCCACAGACATCTGGTTCAAAGGAACACCCAAGGAGAAAATCGAATACGGCGTCAGCAGAATGAGGAAAACCATAGACGCCGCGCAAACGCTAAACGTCCCAGTAGTATGCGGCTTCACCGGCGTACCCGAGTGGGGAAAATGGTACAATTTTCCACCGACGAACGAGGAGATTTGGAATAGCTATTTCAAAATGTTCAGGGAGAGGTGGCTTCCTATTCTCGACTATGCGAGCGACCATGGGATTAAGATTGCTTTTGAAACACACCCGATGGAGCTCAACTATAATCTTGACACGGCTAAGGCACTAGTTGAGGCTGCTGAAAAGCATAAGGCTCTGGGCTTCAACTATGATCCTTCCCACTTCATCTGGCAGATGATGAGCCCGGTTGCGTTCATATATGAGCTTCACGACAGGATATTCCATGTGCATGCGAAAGATGTTGAGGTTGTTCACTACACTGCGGATAAAACCGGGGTCTTGGCGTATGGGCCGTGGAACAGGGTTGCGAGGCCTGTGAGGTTCAGGACAGTAGGGTGGGGCCAGGTTCCGTGGCGGAACGTGATAACGGCGTTGCTGGAGACAGGGTACAACTATGTTTTAAGCGTTGAGCATGAGGATCCGTGTTTCAGCAGGGACTCTGGTGTTGAGCAGGCATTGTTCTTCCTTAAGCCTCTTGTGCGTGTTGAGCCCCCTGAGGTTAAGCCTTGGTGGTGAGAACACGCTTTCTCCTTGACGCATTTTTTCTCAATATTTTTAACGTGTATTGAGAATACGTTTTTTCAATTCTTTCTCTTTTTTCCACATTCTCCGAAATGTTCTTTTGTGAATTTTATCTCCATTACTAAGTACTTACCGTCTCGACAGGTATGTTTCCATCAGCCAAGAGCATGCTCATAAAAGAGGATAGATTTTTCCCCTTCAAAACCTCAGCCGCATATTTTAAAACAGCCGTTATATCCTCCCTTTTAAGCTGGGGATGGTTTTCCAGCATTGTTTCAACAGCCCAGCCGTTTGCAAGAAGCTCCAGAATGAATTCTACCGATACCCCGTCCTCTCCACTACTGGTTTTCCAGTTAAAACACCAGGTAGATAACTATTCTCTTCCTCCATTCTTAAGCCATAAGCATCTAGAAAAACGGATGAGAAGCCATATAACCTTTTCAGCATGAGCTTAAACCGGTGTCGATTTCAAAGCATTAATAGTTGTGCTTCTTTCAACGTGTTCTTTATCGGGTCTACTTCAAGCCCGAGAGCCTCGAGTGCTGTTACTCCAAGGATTGCCGCATCGTCCTTCTCCCCGAAGATCAGCGTTATGCCTCCCCTCCTGCCCATGAGCTCCACCTCAGCGATGCCTATTTCTCTCTCCACCTCTCCGCCGAAGGCTCTGAACCTCCTCTTCTCAACAGGCTTTAGACCTATGGATTCGAGCAGGACTNTGCTTACAACAGTGTAGATTGCCCCGGTGTCGACGACCCCCTCGACATCTACATATTTCTCTTTCTCCATGGGGTTTACAATCCTGAACGTAACCTTGACGAAGCCCACGGCCAGCCCGTTTAACAAATCGTTCTCCTCTTACTTAAAGATTTAGCCTCAGGCGTTTAAAATTCCTCGAAAGCGCTGACCCTGAACAGGAAGGATTGTCAAACAAGCTTTTCAGCAGCAATAGAGCCTGCTGTTTCCGGTTTACAGGCATAGGGTTATGACTTCTATTGCAAGTTTTGCTCCTAGGCGTTTAAAGATGTTGACTTGGGAGAGGACTTTTAGCGTGCGCTAGAAAGGGAGTTTGAAAATCTGCGCTTCTTTAAAGGTTTCCATGTTGAACCATACGGCTTAAAAATAATCGTTGAATCAAAGCAGTTCCTCAGGAGTCCTCCTTTTGACCCAACCCACGGAGTCAAAGTCGTCATCGTAGGAAACCATCGTGCTTATCGATAGTTCCTTGAGAGCTTGGACTGCAAGCGCATCGTCGAAATCCAAACCGTAATCTTTCATGAATGACGTCGCCCTTATCCGGCTGGCCAGGCTCATCTGGTGTACTCTCAACCCCTTGTAGCGAAGGAGCGACGCTAGAAATAGAGCCAACTCTTTCCAACTCTTGTCGTAATTCTCCATAACTAGGACGACGGAATCCACGTGAAAATCAGTGATGGCTGACCTGACGGCGCCGTCCCTAACCTTACCGAGAAAGCGTTTACATGCTTCCGCATGCTGCTCCGCCAACTCGACTTCAAGAAACAGGTTGGAGTCAAGTAGCATCTCTATACTCAAGGGTTCTTCTCGCCCTGATCTCCCGCGCCTCATGCTGGAGCTCCACCCCTGTTTTCTTAACGTCGGAAAGCAGGCCGTAAATAGCCTCCACAGGGTCTTCAATAGTCTCCGCGATGTCCAGAACCTGCGAAACCTGCGAAAGCCAGGCTGCGAACGCCTTCTCAGAAGCAGTGCTTAACGAGCCCTTACCATACCCGAAGAGTTTCATCGCTGCCTCTCTAAACTTTCGCTCCAATTCGTCTGGAATGTAGACTTTGATACCGCCCATCTTTGTTCCTAAATTACTTAAGAAACAAAGCTCTTTATATCTTTTTCCCCATTTCTGACTAGACGTGAAACTCAGGTCACAAAAACCTGCTGGAGACGCATAATGCGTGTGCTAAACCTAGGGTCTCCCGGATGCGTAAACCGCCTACGCAACCATTTAAAGACTAGTTGATTTTCAAGCTTCCCCTTTCCGCAGCTTGATTCTAGCAAAGTTCAGGAAGTATTCGGCGGCGGATAAAGGCTCCTCAGGAATATGGCTTTCAACAACGTTCCACTCAGCCCCCTGGTGAAAGTGTTTGGGGAAGGTTTCGACGCGTCCCCATTTCGCGTGAGGCATGTTGTCGTGCCTGAAGATTTTACCGTCTACACTTGTCCTCTCCCAGTGGAACGCATATCTCTCCATGAGACTCCCGTTCCTGTAGAGCCAGACTTCGAGAAAGCTCCCGTCTTTAAGGAAGATCCTAGCGTAGTCATCGTTGAAGCCAGCCCCGTTAACTATGTCTGCGAAGCTTGTTTCAGCAATCCTGCATATAAGCCTGTAAGCATCCCTCCTATTCAACAGGAACCTCCGCCTCCTCCAATAGTTTCTCCAGGGTTTCCCTAAGCTCCTCAAGGTGGCTCAGCTTGAAGAAGATACGCCAAGAATCCTCCTCCCCCAGCCTGCCAAGCATATATTTTTCCTCAATATCATTAGAGGATGGGAACCCGTGCCTTCTGCATAGTTCAGCTATTTCCGTGTTAACCTTTAGCAGGCCGGTCTTAAGATAATCTGCAACACCCTTGTCGATAATCTTCTCCTTAACCCCGCCGGTTGCCAAGGCTACTTTCTCCAGTAGCACGGAGGCTTCAACCATGCTTCGCCGACACTCACCCTTAAACTAGATGGAATGAATAGAATATAAACCTTATTCATTCTGATTTAACCATTTACCAATCCTGCCGCTGGTTCACTCCTCTCGCAACGCTCACCGTTTCTAAGCAAGGTTTCAGGCTTAATATGTGTTAGACCGGTACCTTATCGTAGGCTTGGTTGAAGGAGATTTTTTCATCCAAGTTTAACAAGGTTGCAGCGTGATGCGAGTCGAAGAAAGTGTCTGTCTTAAATACACGCTTGCGTTATGTCTGGGGTTAACGCCACGTACTTCACATTAGGTAATGCTGTGATGACAGCCAAATCCTTCAGAAGCCCATCCTCCCTCTTCTCGCTCCTATAGATGAGCTCCATTTCAACGAGACTGATGCTCGAAATCTCCACGCGGATCTAGCCTTTCCGAAGATTCTTTCAGTCGCTTCATGACAGGATCATGCCCATTCAAGTATGCGAAGATAATGTCGTTTTTCCAGGTGGCATTGAACATCATCTTTTCCATGTTTCTTTTTCCGCAGCAAGCTCAGCCTGCTTTCTTAAATCCCTGAACGGGGTCTAAAGGCAATAGATTTTTTTAGGACGGCCTCTCGCATTTATAACAAGTATTTTCTTGCCTATTACGAGGGACTATCTAATCTGCTTTGGAATCTCAATCTCCTTTGCTGAAGCTCCAATATACTCTTTTCCACTTTAAGTAGCGTGCACTATAAAGTTTGGTTTAACCCAATATTGTCTTTAGCGTACACCTAACGTTTTTTAGTTTACGGTATTGTTGTGATTCCAAGTTTCTTAGATATGCAGCGTTGTTTATCGTCAAGTGTGAGCAGCGGAATCTTCTCATGTAATGCTAAAGCCATGTAGAGTGCATCGTAAATCGTTACCCCATTTTCCAAGGCTATTTCCAAAGCTTTATCCGCATACTCCTCTTCTCTCCTAAGCTCCATGTTTCTCTTAACATAGTCCTTGAACAATGCTAAGACGCGTTGAGCCTCTTCAACGCTTATCCTCTTAAGGTTCACCGCCTTCCACAATGAATTATAGAACTCCTTAACCACATGATCTACAGATATGGTTGTAGCCATGTATTTAGAGAGCTCGCCCCAGCCCTCCTCGCGAAGAAAGAAGGCTATTATGGCTGAGGAATCAGCCACTATCACGATCCTCCCTCACGCTCCTCGTTGAAAACCCCCTTGGCACGCTCCATGAGGCTTTTTCCAAAGCCTCAAGAACCCTCTTGAAGTTATCCTCGGCCTCAAGCTGCCTAATCCTGTCCTCGATGAACCTTCTGAACTCCTGGGCCCAGTTTACCCTATCCTTGTACTTCATCATCTTCTCCTTAATTTCCTTATCAACCTTAACGCTTACTACACTCATGTGGTTATCGGTATACCATTGGTAGACCATTTTATAAACCTTATGGTCTACTTATAGATGATATGTGCCAAATATCCCTCCAAGACAATACTTTAACGTGTTTAGCTGCAACGCTTTTAAGATTCTCGTCCTCCGTTGCAAGCGGCTTTTTGAAAGCGATGCTGGCTCAGTGTTTTCAAGAATTCTTCTAATCATTTCAGGGCTCAATTCTTTTCACAACCTTGATTTTGTCGAAGTCTTCGTCATAGCTTACTATGGTTGTTATCTTGTTTTCCAAGGCTATCGCAGCGTGGAGGGCGTCCCTAGGTTTAAGCTCATATTCCTCCATCAGATCCTGTGCTTTCAGGGCTGTCGTCCTTTTCACCGGTAGGATTTTCAGGTTTGGAAAATCCAGGAATTTTCTTCCCTGGTTAAGGGAAATATCGACTCCAAGGATCTTTCGAACAACCCATGCAACCTCGTCCCAAGTGATGGGTGAGGCGTAGGCCTCTATTTTCCCCAGCGCTATTTCTCGAAGGAAGCCTCTGGCTTGGGCTGCCTCTCGAACGGATGCTGGGTCATAGATTATCGGGTATATGAAGATGTTGGAGTCAATGTAGGACAAGCCTGTCCTCAGCCTCTTCCTCCATAATCCTCCTTAAGTCTATTTTCCGCGTTAGCTTCTTTCTCCCGGTGGAGCAAAACTCTTCGACGAACTTCTCCGGATCCATTTCAGGCTTCACCAGTAATTCCTTTTCTCTAACTTCCATAATGATTTCATCCCCAGGCTGAATCCCTAAGGCTTCCCTTACTATCTTAGGTATGACAACTTGACCTTTAGGCCCAATCCTTCTCTTTATGCGCATTCTTACCATCAAGTATGAAAAAGTATGACTTATTATTAAAACTTTTTCTTACCGGGTTCTTCTAGCGCATGAAAAAGCCTTTCAAAACCTTAACACGGCTGAGCAGGTTTAGGTGGTGCTGAACGTCCACTAAGATTTTATCCCCATGATTCTAACCAAGTATTTGGAAAACCTCTCTCCAAAAACTCCTTCGATAAGCTCAACGTCATCGCTGTTCAAAATCCTGAGCCCCTTGACAAGTAGAGCGTAGGCTGCGACACCGATTAAAACATGCAGGGGGAGAAACAGGGTTCCCTGAAACAACTGTTGAGCAGCCAGCACAACCATTGCCATCAGCATTGAAGACAGGAGAATCTTGAAAGCAATCAAGGTGTCGACCCTAACGGTCACAATCCTTTTTAAGAAGAACAGTGAAAACAGGAAGCTTAGAAGAATCGATACTCCCTTGACAACCGCGAGACCAACTAGGTTGAGAAAAGATACCAGAGGCATGAACCCTATGCTGAGCAATGTTGAGGCAAGCGTCACCAGGAGAATGGTCCTAGTCCTCCCGTACACTAGCAGGAGGTTGCTGAAGGCTGAGAAAAGCCCGTAGACCAGGCCGAAGACGGATAGCACCGTCAAGGTTGGCCACCCCGGCTCATACTGCCTGCCTGCGAAGACGATTAACACTTGTCTAGATGTTGAAGCTAAGCCTAGTGCAAGCGGGAAGAGAAGCAGCATAGTATACTTGCTCACCCGCCTAACACCCTGAGAGATGGCTGAGTGCTCACCCCTCCCGTACATCACGCCGTAGAAGGGAAGCAGCGACGAGCCTACTGCTGAAGCAATTGATACGAACACTGAGAAAGCAGTGTAGGCAACGTTGTATACTCCGAGCTGTTGAAGCGGGAGGAAGGCGAGGATGAGAGCCTTATCATACCATGTGTAGAAGAAGGAAACCATGGACGCGATGTAAACAGGCGTGGAGAATCTCAGCATGCTCCAGAGAACACCATGCTCCTCCGACGAGCCTCTTTTGAAAATCATCCTGAGAGTTGAAAAGACTAGCAGCGTGAGCAGCACAAGGCTTCCAGCAATCCAGCCATAGAACACGCCTATTAAACCATAGCCCTTTAGAAGTAGTGTGACGATTAAGACCCATTTGACTGCGACGGAGCCAGTGTTTAAGAAAGCCATGGTTTTCAAGCGCCCAGAGCCCAGTAGGACACCGTTCAGAAGGGAAGCTATGGAAACAAGCGTCATGTCTACGGCAACTATTGTAAGCAGACTGGAGTATCCGGGGGTTGCGAAGAAGGCTTGGGAAACAGCATTCGAAGAATACAGCATGAGGAGAAAGACAGCCAGCGAGGTTAGAAGCCTGAAGACGAGGGCTGAGAAAACATGCTTCGCATAACCGGTCTTCCGTCCAATATTCTCTGAAACAAACTTCGCGATAGACGTGTTCAACCCGAAGTCCACCAGAACTTGGACAAGAGAATGAAGAAGATTAACCCCCGCTACAACACCCATCTCCTCCTGCGTGATTGCCCTCGCCATGAAAGCATAGCCCAAGACACTGATAACGGTTGAGAAAAAGTTTTGAAGAACAAGATATATGGAGCCGGCGGCGACGGAAGCTATGTTTAAGCCCTCGTCGTCAGGCAACGCTTAACACCCTCATGCTTTCTTAAGAAAGAAGTATGTCAACTTAAAAACTTTAAGAAGCAGGATTTTTTAATGCTCGCCTAAACTTCCCGACTCTCCTAGTTGACACGCTAGAAATTATGTGCAACCACGTTGGAAGTATAGCGCTGCCTCCGTACTGTGTCTCCACAAGTCACCCTCTTTCATGAAGCATGTAGAATCTCGTTGCTTGATAATGTTTCCGGCTTCTTTTTCAATATTTCAGTCGTAACCTCAATATTCTCCTGTATTTTTCTAGTAAGCTTCGTGTCGTCCGTTACTAGTTTAGCATTGTTCTCAGTTGACGCAACTATGTAGGCTGCATCATAATATGTTATTTGAAGTTCATGAGCCAGCTTGAAGGCGAGATCATTGTTTGAAAGGTCTACGATCCTCATTATTTTCAAAACCTTATCTAACAGGATCATTGTTTCAAATGCCTCCTCCACGCTTATCCTCTTCTGCAGTAAGGTTTCTTTCCATAACGCGTTCCCGACTTCATATTTTGCGATACGTAGGATTAAGGAATCCTTAAGCAGTCTATAAGCATTCTGCTTACGAAGCCTTATGACGTTTAACAGGGCGGAAGCATCGTAAAGCAGTTTCATCTCTCTTCCCGGCTCTCTCTTATTAGGGTAACGATCTCTTCGGAGGAAACCTTCTCCAAAACTCCCCCGATCCTCTTAAGAGCCTTCTTAACTTCCTCCTCTTCCACTCTTCTAACCTCTTCCTCAAGAGCTTTTCTAACAACCTTGCTCACAGAAATACCGTACTTTCTCAACTTCTCACGCAACTCTTTATCTATCTTAGCGGATACGGTTACATACGTCAAAGTAACACCT
>JAOAJQ010000003.1:4267-21714 GCA_026414125.1 Thermoproteota archaeon | reverse complement strand
GTTTACATTATAAGCGGCTCCGGAACCGCGGGTATAGATATGGTTTTCCAGAACTTCGTTTATGAGAATGAAAAGGTGCTTATACCGGATTTCGGAGAATTCACCGGAAGGATCGTGGAGAACGCTTTGAAGGTTAATGCTGAGCCTGTTGTAGTTAAATCAGAATGGGGAAGCCTGCCTAGCCTCAGAAGCATAGTAAGCGCGGTTGAGGACAATAAGGTGGAAAGCATCTTCATAGTGCATAATGAGACTTCTACAGGAGTAACTTTCAGAGTGATGGAGGAGGTTGCTAACATCGCTAGGAAAAAGGGGATACTGGTTTTCGTAGACACGGTTTCAGACCTCGGTGTCGAACCCTTCTACACTGATAAGCTGGGTGTTGACGTCTGTGTGACTGCAAGCCAGAAGGGGCTCGGCGGGCCTCCAGGCTTATCCTTTGTCTCAGTAAGCGGGAAGGCATTAGACAAGGGTTTGAAAAACCCTAGGAGAAGAAGCTTCTATCTAGATGTTGAGAAGATCCATCGGTTCCATCTCAGAAGGGAAACTCCATTTACGCCCGCTGTGCCGTTGATATACGGTATGGCTGAGGCGCTTGAAATATTGAAAGAAGAAGGGTATGAAGAGCGGATAAGGAGACACTCTGAGAATGCTAGAATGATATATGAATTCTTGGAGTCTGAGAACATTGAGGTTTTTCCACATGATAAAGAATACTGGTCTACAGCGATAATAGTTTTCAAAAACAATGGGCTTAACGCTGACTTAATAATCAAGAAGCTGTATGAAGAATACGGGATACTGATAGCGAGAGGAATGGGTAAGCTGAAGAATGAGACAACTAGAATAGGCAATGTGGGTTACGAGGGGAGGGCTGAGATAGAGTATTTCCTAGACTCGTTTAGAAAAGTATTGAAGGATATTGGTAGACATGCATAATCCTCATTTTTAAACGTGTATCTGACTGAAGAACTAGGACGCAATGCTTAACTACTGTTTTCACCTAGGTCGGTGAAGCTTGACAAGCATGAGAACCGTGTTTTCATACGGACTATTCAAGGTTGAAACGGAAGAATCGTCTTGGCGTCTTTCCTCCCAGCAGTGGCCTGGGTTTAAGATCGGATCGTTAACATGCTACGTATGCTTAAGCGGGCAGAAGCATTACCCGGAAGAGCTTGAAGTAGAGAGACTGGAATACGAGGAAGGCTTAAGAATGACTTGGATGTTTAAAACAGCTGGCGCTAAAATAATTCAAAAGATCACTAACCATCCGAATCATCTTGAAATAAGCAACTTCTTCCAAAACCTGTCAACTAAGGCCGCCTGTCTCACCGAGCTGGCTCTACTCGACTCAGCGGAGCCGGGTGAAACCTCGTTTGGAACAAGACAGGAAGAATCCCGGGTTTACGAGGACGGTGGCTACTGGGGACACGTCCGAAAGCTAAGCCGAAACCCGAAGTCGAGTAGTGAAGCAGCAGAGCAGGCTCCAAGCAGCGAGGCCCATGGCTTTTCTCAGCTCTGCTGGGAGGTCTATAACCCGTTTGACAAAATGGCTTTCTTAGCTGGTTTCCTAACGTTTGAAAGATGGCTCGGCATGGTTGAAGCAAGGTTCAACACATCATTAGGGGTCGCTGGGTGGAAGATGTATTTTGACGCCGGCGACTTAATAGTCTACCCCGGGGAGGTTGTTGAGTTGGAAGATATCGTGTTGATGCTTGGACAGGATCCTTGGCTTCTTCTAGAGTGGTTCGGAGATCTGGTTAGGGAGAAACACTGCATAAGGTCTTTGGGCAGTCCTCCGGTAAGCTGGTGCAGCTGGTATCCTTTCCGCTTAGGCGTCAGCGAGGAACGCGTCTTGGAGAACGCGAGGATCGGGTTTGAGCGTTTAAAGAGCCTTGGGCTTAGGAACATTCAGGTCGACCTCGGCTGGGAGAAGGACTATCTGCCAAGCTCGTATGACGAGAACGAGCAGTTCCCCCACGGGTTGAAATGGCTATCGGAGCAGCTTGGAAAAATGGGTTTAAACCTGGGAGTCTGGAAGGCGCCTTTCACAATCAGCGAGTTCGACCCGGTTGCTGTCAAACACCCCGAATGGCTTCTCGGAGACGAGAAGGAGAAGCCAGCCCCATACTGGACATGGTTCTGGAAGCCCTACGGGAAGGTTTACGCTTTGGACCTTACGCACCCTGGGGCACAGAGCTATCTTCGTGAAAAAATAGCTTCACTAGCAAAAAGAGGGGTTAAATACTTCAAGCTCGACTTTATGGGCGGCCCGTGTAACCAGCGTCTACGCAACCGGTACAACCGGAAAATAGTAGCCGGAGGCGGTGTTGAGGCTGTACGACTAGGTTGCAGAATAATCGCTGAGACCCTGAAAGAAGCCGACCCGGAGTGCCTAGTGTTGAACTGCAACCCATATGAGCCGTGCGGCTTAGGTTATTTCCAGCTGCTCTACACTTGCAACGACACTGGCAACACTGGATATGTTACCTGGCAGTTCATGAAGGAAAACTATAGGTCTGTCGCGTCCCACTTGTGGAAGAACCACAGGCTGGGAATAATTCAGCCCTCCTGCCTCTGCGTCGGCCCACCTGGCACGCTTGAGGAGGCGAGGATCCGCGCCACAGTAGCATACTTGTCTGGAGGCGAGATCAGTATTGGCGACGACCTTACTACTCTGCCCGAAGATAGATGGCAAGTATTACTCTCCGTGCTTCCACCAGCCAAGTCCTCAGCCAAGCCGGTGGACCTTTTCGAACCGGTTGCCGTTGAACAACTGTCATACGAAGACATGAGCCGCAGCGGTAGCGAGTCCACAGCAGGGAGCATCGAGGAGGACGGGGGGAGCATTTGGGTGCAACGAGTTGATACTGAATGGGACAGCTGGATTATCGCCGGCCTGTTCGCCTGGGAGCCCCCTAAAACCAAGGAAGGCAAGGAGCACCTTATAACCAGGTTCGACATCCCGTGGAGCCTGCTAGGGTTGGACCCTGAGAGGAAATACTGGGTCTACGAGTTCTGGTCAGGCCAGTTCCTAGGGGAAGCCCCCTCGCCACGTAGGCAGGATGGCTACACGCATCCCGGGGACGCTGGGAAACTTCTATGGAGCACCACGGAAGAGACTCTGCAAGTCACATTTTTCGGCCCTGCGGCCAGAGTATTGGCAATCCGGGATAGGCGTCAACACCCCTGGATTGTTGGAACGAGTTTCCATTTAACAAGCGGCGGAGAACTGCGGAATGTAGCCTGGGACGAGGCGAAAAAAGTGTTGAAAGGCGAGCTGCACCGGACGGCGGGCCAGCTGGGCTTCATTGTCGCAGCCGGCATCCCTATGAGACAGGCCAGAGCCACTGTTGACAACCATCCGGCGACAGTGCAGCCTGGGGCTAACGGCTCGCTAATAATTTCGATGATTTCCAGCGAAAATCCTTTACTATGGGAAATATGTTTCGAAGAAAAGTAAGTCAATACTAACGGATACTTTGTAAACGTCGGACGAGTTTGGCAGGCTCTTGAAAGCTCCACCTAGTATGCGTGCTACGAATAGCGGCTTATTGAAGTCGCCTTGTTGACGAGGCATTATTTCAGTGTAATGTTTAGAGTAACCCCGCTACCCCGATTCCGACGAGGGCCAGAACCATGATTATAACCGCGAAGATTATTGCTGCGAGAATAGCTATTACAAGGGCTTTCAACCACCCGCAGTCGAAGAAGTGTTTGATAAGCGCCAGCCAAATTATAAACGTAATCAGAGTCGCGACCCAGCCGCTGAGAAAAGCGCCGACGATTGAACCCAAGACCACTCCTAGGAGGACTATCCAAATAGCGTCAGTAAACTTGGCCTTACCCTTCCCCGCGAGAACCCTACCCGCGATCCAAAGTACTGGAGCAACTATAATGATACTAACAATGATCTGAATCAAAATCCCAACTATGTTCATCCCGTCCTACTCTCCTCCGCCGAAGAAAAAATACCAATTCTTTTAAGCTTTATGGACTCGAAATCAATGATGCTTACAGGAGGAGAAAGCTAAGCTTTTGCCTTCGATGCTTTCAAGAAGCACCTACTGAACTCTAGCGCACACTGCTCTTTAAATACTAAACCACGTGCTTAAAGATAAGGGTGGTTTCGCGGTCTTCTATCCTAGAGAGCTTACTCAACATATGTCTGTTGAGACCCTTGTTAGAAATCTAAACTTTAAGCTCATCCCCATGTTTCCATCTGAGGATACGAAGCGCGTCTAGTCATTTAAGGATACATGATAATAGCGTAGCGGTATTATTATTTACTAAGTGGCAAGGGGTAACTGACTTGTACCGGCACGATGAATAAGAAGATGGTGCAATTTGGTTTGAAGCTTATGGCTGAAGTGATCCGGAAAGTACGATTAATCAGATATTAAAGTTAAATATAGCGTGCGTCCGACGAGGATGGATAGTAGAGATTATGGTAGTTCAGAATTTAGAGGAGTCAAGCGTCGGCGAAGTTTTAGGCTGGGCTCTACCGAGCGCTGAAGAAGTTTTAACTTTACCCGTTGAGGAGCTTCTTCCCCGCTTAAAATCTTCAGTAGATGGGCTTTCCTCTGAGGAAGTGGAAAGACGTCTTAAATTTTTTGGCTATAATGAGCTTGTTAGGAAAAAGAGGAGAGCAGTAATCATTGACTTCCTCTCCCATTTCAAAAGCCCTTTGGTAATAATTCTTCTTATCGCCGGACTGATCTCCGGCTTTTTCGGAGAGGTTGTTAACACAGCCATTATATTTGTTATAGTAACACTCAGTGTAGTCTTAGACTTTTACCAAGAGCATAAGGCTGAAAGGGCGGCTGAAACGCTAAAGCAGAAAGTGGCGACAACAGCTACTGTTCTGAGGGACGGGGTTAAAAGAGAGATTAGGCTTGCAGAGATAGTCCCAGGGGATATCATATGTCTTTCAGCAGGCGATATTGTACCTGCGGATGCTCGAGTTATAAGTGCGAAAGACTTTTTCGTGAACCAGTCTGCATTGACTGGTGAATCTTTTCCCGTTGAGAAGACCAGTCTACCGTTGAAATCTTACGACCCATCGATAATGGAGTGGAGCAACTATCTTTTTATGGGTGCTTCGGTTGTGAGTGGGACAGCAACCGCTGTTGTCGTGAAAACCGGCAGCCTAACAGAGTATGGGAAAATTGCGAAGAGACTTGTGGAAAGAGAAGTTGAGACAGAGTTCCAGAGAGGTATTCGAAGTTTTGGTTACATGATAATGCAAGTAACTTTTTTGCTTGTCATATTTGTGTTTTTCATCAATGCCCTTTACATGCGAAGCGTGCTTGATTCACTTCTTTTCGCTGTGGCTTTGGCTGTAGGCTTAACGCCGGAGCTTCTGCCAATGATAATTTCAGTAAACCTCTCTAAGGGAGCGGTGTCAATGGCCAAGAAGGGCGTCATCGTGAAACGCCTAGCAGCCATTCAAAATTTTGGAAGCATGGATGTTCTATGCACGGATAAAACTGGAACTTTGACGGAAAACCGGATAAAGCTCGTCCTACACGTGGACCTTAACGGTAACGAAAGCGATAAGGTTCTGCTTTACTCTTATCTTAACAGCTACCACCAGACTGGGCTTAAAAGCCCCTTAGATGAGGCTATATTAAGATTTAGAGACGTGGATGTGAAAGATTATAGGAAAGTTGACGAGGTTCCCTTTGATTTTATCCGTAAACGCCTATCCATAGTTGTTGAACATCGGAATCAACGGTTCATGATCACTAAGGGTGCTCCTGAAGAGATCGCTAAGATCTGCTCCTTCTATGAAGTTGGAGAGGCTATAGCCGACATAACGGATGAAGCTCACCGAAATATTGAGCAAAAATATGTTGAGCTTAGCGCTGAGGGCTACAGGGTTTTAGCAGTAGCCTACAAGCGTTTAAGAGAGAACAAACCCATATATACGGCAAATGATGAAGAAGAAATGGTGTTTTTAGGCTTTATAGCTTTCCTTGACCCGCCGAAAGAAACGGCGAGAGATGCATTGCAACTTCTGAAAAATGCTGGAATAGAGTTGAAGATTCTTACAGGTGACAATGAGCTGGTGACAAGGAAAGTTTGCGAGTACCTAGGCTTCGACATAAAAGGGGTTGTCACCGGAAGCGAAGTTGCCCAAATGCACGATGATGCCCTCGCAAGAGTTGTCGAGGAGGCCAACGTTTTCTGCAGAGTTACACCAGCTCAGAAAGACAGGATAATAAATGCTTTAAAAAACAATGGGCATGTTGTTGGATTCTTAGGGGATGGGATAAATGATGCACCCTCGCTGAAAACGGCAGACGTCGGAGTCTCTGTAGACAATGCAGTTGACGTTGCGAAAGAATCAGCAGACATAATTCTTTTGCAGAATGATTTAACTGTGCTTCACGATGGGGTTTTAGAGGGCAGGAAAACCTTCGGCAACACCATGAAGTATATTATGATGGGTGTGAGTTCAAACTTTGGAAACATGTTCAGCGTGGCTGGAGCATCGTTATTTCTGCCTTTCCTGCCGATGCTGCCCATTCAAATACTGCTTAACAACCTTCTCTACGATTTTTCCCAGTCGACAATACCCACAGACGAGGTCGACCGGGAGTATGTTGAAAAACCTAAAAGGTGGGACATACAATTTATTAGGCTTTTCATGATGTGTCTTGGACCCGTCAGCTCCCTCTTCGACTTCCTAACATTCTTTACAATGCTTTTCATCTTTAACGCTTCTGAGCCTCTGTTTCAAACCGCTTGGTTCATCGAATCTCTAACCTCGCAGACTCTTGTAATCTTCGTAATTAGAACAAGGAAGTCGCCTTTCTGGAAAAGCAAGCCGAGTCGACTCTTGTTACTCAGCAGCATAGCAATAATATCATTCACGCTAATACTTCCATACACGCCCTTAGGAGAAATTTTCAAGTTCGTAAAGCCTCCGGCAGCCTTCTTCATAGCCTTAGCCGCAATTCTCGGCACCTATATCGCGCTAGCTGAAGTCATCAAGAGCTGGTTTTACAGGAGATATGGCTACCGCCTAGAACAAACCCTTATCCCGCCCAAGAAGATTGGAATATACCTCTCCAAGACTGCAAAGCTTATCCAAAATGTTATAGCCATTATCTGTCTACGCCCAGAGGACGAGATAAGAGTTGACTCCCTCTTGGAAGACTTAGAAAGAAGCATAGAATACCCGCTCGATCACCACCAAGTAGGCCACACAATCCAATACTTGAAACATGCAGGGCTCATAAGCTTTGAGTGGCGCCAAAGAATAATCAAACGGGAGAAACCATTAAAAGAATACGTGGCAAAACAGTTAATGACCAGCGAGCTATGGCCAAAAATAGCCCGAGACTGGCATAAAATCAGCAGAACCATAAAAGAAAAATACGGAAAAGTAAACTCTGAATTTCAAGAACTCCTATCTCGAAAAAGCCCAGAATAGTCTTATAGGGTTTGCACCGGTAGTCGTTGGCGGAAGTTTATCGATCGCGTGCAACGCTATTTACAAGCTCTTCTCCTTATCTTTGTCTCAAATTCCTCGTAGAACCTTTCCTTCTCCTTAGAGTCAAAATCGTACATTAAGTGTGCAGCGTGAACCGCGTCAGCCCTCCTCGCTATCTCGTTGAAGACTTGCTCTTCAGACATACCTTTAGGGTTGAAGACTGAGGTGAAAAATGTACGATACCCCGACATCTCAAACTTAACATCCACCCCATATTTTTCCCTTATTCTCCTAGCTACCTCTTCCCCCCAATATAATGGGAGGATAAAGCCTCCGTAGAGTCTTCTCAGGAACTTCTCACATTTTCCATTGACGGGATCAAAGTATCTCCCTTTCTTTCCTTATTTTCTCCCAAATCCTCTCTCTTTCCTCCTCAGTCTTAAACTGTGCATAGACAGAAGGGGAAAGAGGAAATATTATCGCTATTGTCGCCGAACGCTATCTTAAATGATCGTCATTTATGGACTCTTCCTTTCCCACCACTCCTTGCGATGCCCCATCCTCTCGGGCTTCAAACCCCCTGCTTATCAAGAACTCGTTCATCATATCCTCACTCTCAAGCATCTTCCCAGCCTCGACCATGGCATCAACCCTCTTCAAAACCTCGTCAATCAATTGTTCATCACTCATCTGGGTTGAGTCGAAGGTAGTTATAAAACCTGATTCGACGTCTATATTGAACTTGATTTCAAAACCATACTTATTGCTCAACCTCCTAGCTATCTCATCAGCCCACATGTGCTCCTTAGCATAGTACACGATATCCTTCCTCTTCATTCTTAAGTACTTCTCGAACCTCCTCTGCTTAAAGTCCTCCAAGATCCTCTTCTCTTCTTCAACCCTTTTTTTGCGAACTTTCTCCTTTTCTTCCTCAGTCTTAGCCTCCCTGTACTTGCGTCCATATTTCTTTCTATCTAAATAATCCCATATTTCGTCGCTGGTGCGAACAGGGCCTGTGTCGACCTCTATTCTCCCATTCTCATACGCAATGACGAAGATATGGTAGAGATGCCTGCGGACGGCAATCCACCACTTCTTCCCTCCCCAAGGGGCTAATAATTCAACTTTCCTAAAACGTTTACCCTCAAGCCTCTCCTTCAACTTTTCAGGTAAACCCATGCTCATTTCAGCTCACTCATCTCAACAATCTCTATTTTAATCATACCTGGCTCCACGGCAAGTATGGCTTCAGGATCGTAGGAGAAACCTATTGCAATCCCATATTTGTCCTTATACTCTTTAACATACCTCTTAAGACCTTTCTCACCAATCGCCTCTTTACACAGATCTTCTGGTGACGTTCCTGTCACCGAGGATTTCATCTCTATTATCGCTATTACTTCGTCCTTCTTAAATATCATACCGTAAATTACTATATCATTTTTACGCAATTTTGCTTTTTAAAAAACTAGGAAAAGACGGAGACCTCAAAAAGGAAAGCTGCTGTAAAAGCGCGCGGGTGCAAAAGATGGAGTTCTTCGATATTCGCTATGGGCAAGCCGCTTGGCAGGAATTCGAATCCGTATGGTTTCTATGACAATCCCAACTAGGTGGATTCATAGCGCGCAATTTATAAGTGGTGAGTAAAAACTTTATTTACTAGATGCAACCAACCTTACTTTAGACGTCGGGGTAGCCAAACCTGGTTAAGGCGCGAGTGGCACAACCACGCGAGCCTGCTAAGCTCGTGGCCCATGAGAGTTCCATAAAAAGGGAGCCACGAAGGCCGTGCGGGTTCAAAAAGCGTTGCTTGAGATTCCCGCCCCCGACGTCTTCCTTAACATTATTTTTTCAGAAACTCCGATATTGTTTCGATAATCTGTTTTAAGGCTTGGAACTAGTGGTTCTTTGACTTGCAGGTCCACAGTTCGGCGGTTGTTAACCTTTTTTGGCTTAGGGTTCTCCTGCTGACTATGTTGAAAGGAAATCGTTTAACGTTTTAATACTTGTATCTCTGGTTTAGGCTTCGCATGGAGAAAAGGAAGGTTGTTAAGAGGGACGGTAGGATAGTGGATTTTGACCCGGATAGGATTAGGAATGCTGTTGCGAAGGCTATGGTGAGCGTTAAACAGTATGATGAGAAGGCTTTGGAGAAGGTTGTTGGCTACGTGTTGAACGTTTTAAACGGGAAGTATGAGGCCGGGGAGACTCCGCATGTTGAGGATATTCAGGATGTGGTTGAGCTTGCCCTCATGAAGTTTGATCTTTACGATGTTGCTAAGGCCTATATTCTTTACAGGAAGGAGAGGGAGAGGGTGAGGGAGGAGAAGAAGGCGCTTCTGCAGAAAAGCTTTGTGGACGAGGTTGATAAGGAGTTTTCTGTTAACGCGATCAGGCTGCTTGTGAGCCGTTACCTTCTTAGGGATGAGAATGGTAAGCTTGTGGAGTCGCCTAAACAGTTGTTTCAAAGAGTTGCCTTAACTGTTGTGATACCGGATATTCTTCACGACCCGAGGGTGTTCTCTAAGGAGGGGGGATTAGCGGTGTTTCCGAGAGAAGAGTTTAACGCCAGCCACTATGCGAATAAGCTTGGCCTAGGGAAGAGCAACAACGGATATGCCGTCACTTGGAACGAGCATCATTTGGAACGTATGAAGGCTCTTTACGACGAGCTTAATTCTCAAGGCAGGATGAAGGCCTCCTGGAGCGGTTTTTTAGGAATGCTTCTTTCAGGCGAGTTTGAAACTTATTACGAGAATTTCAAGGCCTATTATGATCTTATGGTTTCTAAGAAATTCATGCCGAATTCCCCGACGTTGTTTAACGCTGGGACTAGGCTCGGCCAGCTTTCAGCCTGCTTCGTGCTGGATGTTGAGGACAATATTGAGTCTATTATGAATGCTGCAACCCAGGCGGCGATCATCTTCAAATCCGGTGGAGGCATTGGTATAAACTATTCTAAGCTGAGGCCTGCGGGTGATATTGTCTCAAGCACCTCGGGTGTGGCAAGCGGCCCTGTTTCATTCATGAGGATAATAGACACTGTTACAGATGTGGTTAAACAAGGAGGCAAGAGAAGGGGGGCGAACATGGGGATTCTTGAGGTTAACCATCCGGATATAGAGACGTTTATAACAGCAAAATCTGAACGGGGGAGGCTTGAAAACTTCAACATATCTGTCCTAATTAAGGATGATTTCTGGGACTACTTGGAAAAGGACGCACCGTATCCGCTTGTAAACCCAAGGGATGGGAAGGTCTGGAAGACTATTAGCGCCAAAGATGTTTTCTGGAAGATTGCGGAGATGGCTTGGAGGACAGGCGACCCCGGTGTCATCTTCCTGGAAAACATCAACAGGAGAAACATAATGGCGAAGCATAAGGGTCCGATAAAATCCACTAACCCGTGTGGGGAGGAGCCCCTCTATCCCTACGAGTCCTGCAACCTGGGTTCGATAAACCTGTATGCGTTCGTGAAAAGAAGTAGAGAAGGAGCTGTCTTTGACTGGGAGGAGTTCAGCCGAGTAATCGGGATCGCCCTCAGGTTTCTGGACAACGTGATAGATGTGAACAAGCTTCCTTTAAGCGAGATAGAGCGTGCAACTAAGCTTACGAGGAAGGTTGGCCTAGGCGTCATGGGCTTGGCTGACTTGCTTTTCGCCATGAAAATACCTTACAACAGTGAGGAGGGCTTCAAGTTGATGAGTAGAATAGCGGAGCACCTGACTTTCTATGCTTTGAAAGAGTCTTGTAGACTTTCTAAGGAGCGTGGTGCTTTTCCGCTGTACGCTTACTCATCCTATCCTGACGGCGAGATGCCGATTGAAGGATTCTACCATAAGGATTGGCAGACTCTTCCCTGGAGTGATCTGCAGAAGGAGATAATGAGGTTTGGGGTTAGGAATGCGGAGGTGACCACCATAGCTCCAACCGGCTCTATTTCCATGCTGGTTGATGTTTCCTCCGGGATAGAGCCTCAGTTTGCCCTGATATATGAGAAGAGGGTTAGCGTGGGAACCTTCTATTATGTGGATGTTGAGTTTGAGAAAGCACTTAGAGAAAATGGGCTTTACGATGAGAAGACGCTTAAGCTGATTTCAGACAACGGTGGTTCGCTCGTGGGCCTCGACTTACCCGAGGAGCTGCACCGCGTATTCCTGACCGCCTATGACATACCTTGGTGGGATCATGTGAGGGCTCAGGCAGAGTTCACGAAATGGATTTGCGCAGCGGTCAGTAAAACCATAAACATGCCGAACTGGGTTACCGTGGAGGATGTTCAGAAAGCTTTCACTCTGGCACATGTAATGGGTGTAAAAGGAGTTACTATTTACCGTGACGGTTCCCTCCCGTATCAGGTTCTAGTCACACCCTCCTCGAAACTAGGGAAGTACGCGAAGATCGTGGATAACTCGACTATTGAAATCGCGAGAACCCTGGGAGTCGAAATAAAAGATTTCGGAGAAGAATCTAAAGGCACATCATCAAAAACGGCAGCTACCTCGGAGAAACCCGTTCTAATTCTTAACAAGAATGACCAGTATGCTGAATGCCCGAGCTGTGGTAGCAAAAGACTCATAAAGGAAGGGGGGTGCCTAACCTGCATAGACTGCGGGTGGAGCATATGCCCTATTTCCTAGAGGAGGCATGACTTTTTGGGTAAAGTATTTCTCTACACTGGAACAGGAGCGGGTAAGACGACTAACGCGATAGGTTTAGCTGTCAGGGCAGTCGGCCACGGTTTGAAAGCCGTGATAATCCAGTTCATGAAGGGATGGAGGAATACTGGAGAATACTTGATAGCTGAACGTTTACAGCCCGAGTATGAAATACATCTGGTTGGAAGAGAAGGGTGGGTGGATCTTAAAAACCCGTCTGAAGAGGACAGGGAGATGGCGAGAAAGGGTATTAACCTGGCTAGGGAAAAACTCAAGGAGAAGCCGGCTCTCCTAGTGTTAGACGAGATCGGCCTAGCTGCTTTTATAGGCCTAGTTTCCGTCGAAGACGTTTTAAAATTGTTGGACGAGGTTCCTGAGGAAACAGACGTTGTTTTAACAGGCAGGTACGTCCCCCCTGAGCTCGTTAACAGGGCTGACTTCGTGAACCTAGTGGTGGAGGCGAAAAGCCCGAGGGAACTCTACACTAAAATAGGCATAACCCATTAAACACTTTTTAGACTCATGAAACTTATTCGTAGTACCCTTTAAGGCTTTTTATCGCATAGCGATAGTATTTAAAAAAATAAAATATCAAACTTGTTTACGAGCATCCCCTCTTATCACCAGTGAATAATGGTTTTCTCCACATTGAAGCCGCTGGTTAAAAGCTTAGGAAAAGTGAGGCGTGATTCTAAGAGTAAACAACGTAGATGATCTAATAAGGATTTTTGACGCATAACAGCCATGTTTTCCCTAAAATTTCTAACACTCATTACAAATCTCTTAATCTTTTCAACCTATGGTTTTGGAAAACGGCCTGATTTTAAGCTACTAATCAGAAAATCTTGTTAAACCTCGTGATCTCTCAGATTTAGCGTTGCTGGAAAACAGAGCGCAGTGTTGCTTTAAAAGCAAATATTCTGATGTCAAGCATTTTACAAATTAACTGTTCTATGGTAAAAACGTTTTCTAAAAACAACTCATCCCGACGTAATCATCGCCAATTAAGCTCAATCTACAGCCTGTTTCATAAACAACTTTTATTCTTTAAAGAATCTTGCGGCTGTTTGATTTTCTCCAAGTATTTTCAGAAGCATTATCGTCAACAAAGATGAAAAGAGGGTGAACATCGTTTTTATGGGAAAATGGCGGCCATAAGAATCTGAATTCCCTTTAAAAAGAAAAAGCCTTTTGAATTATCGAACAGAGAAAAGAGCCGCTTCTTTTTAAACAGTAACATAGATTTAATTATAGGATAAAATTTATATTTTGCCATTTTGCAGTCCTACTGGAAACGAAGAGTACCGACTACGTGTTAGTTGAGGAGGAAGAGCCTATTACAATAGGTGTTGAAATAGAATGTTATACTATTTTAAGTAGAGAGGGGAAAATATCGAGACGCGTTATCATACCGAATGTAAACCCTTCAAAAGCAGGAGAGAGATTCACCATCGACAAGAGCATAGGCACAGAATATGTTTCTACACCCTTTGAAAGCGTGAGAGAAGCCTTACAAGCTATAAGCAGTGGACTTGAGAAGTATGCTGATTCGCCCATCGTTGACAATGCTCTTCCACTGCCAGTAGGGGGATGGAATGACAGATTTGCAGGCACGCATTTCCACGTGGGTTTTAAGGAGAAAGGCTTAAGCAGAGAAGAAGCTGGAAGCCTTGCAAGCTATATTCACGATCATATTCCTTTCATCATAGCAGTTTCCGCCAACTCGCCCGTCTGGAGGAGGAGAATAACGCCATACTCGTCTAACAGGCTGTTGCGTGGCGGCGGTAAATACTGTATCCCTATTACTAAAGGAGGGTTAAACCAGAATCATTACAGGGAGCTGAATTTCAACCCTGCCAATAAGCATAAACCTTCAACGCTTGAACTCAGAGTCTGTGATAGCAATATTCCACCTTATGTTTGCACGGTCATGACTATACTCAGGATCCTGGCTTTAGCATGGAGAAATGGCAGAGATCCCTGCAATAGCTTACCGCATGAAGCATATCTCAAAACAAGAGTTGAAGCTGCGCGGAGAGGCGCTGCTGCAAAACTCTACTGGAATGGAAAACATGTTACCGTAAGCGAATACTTGACACTTCTACTTGATAATTACAGTGAAGAAGTCGGCATGCTGGACGTTCCCAAGCATGTTGTCGAAGTCTTTAACCTTCTTGGGGAAAACTGGAATAATGCAGAGACACTTAGATATGTCGCGATAAAACTGGAGAAGAGATTCGGAAAAGATTGGGAGAGAAGCATGGCCTTTAAATTGGCTTCCGCCATGAAAACCCTGTTGGGCGGCGGATCGCTTAAAGACTATCATGAGGCCCTTGGGCTAAGAGATTTTCCGCCGGTTTAAAAACAATAGGTTTATCAGTCTGAAGAACATTTTTAAAAAAGAACTAAGGTAGGAAATGGAAGAAAGCAGGGAGACGCTGTTCGTCGAGCTCGCCAAGCTTTGCGAGAAGCTTTCCGAGACGAGCAGGAGGCTTGAGAAGATTAGGATTATAGTGGAGTTTCTTAAGGGTTTGAGAAAAGAGGAGATAGGCCCAGCTGTGTTGCTTATTGTTGGCGAAATATTTCCAGAGGTTTCTTCCAAGACCCTTGAAATAGGCTATGCTACTATAAGCAGAATCCTTGAAACACCTCCACAGGCTCCCCTCTTCAAGAAGCCTCTGACAATCCTGAATGTTGCAGAATATTTTGAAAAGATCGCAAGAGCCTCTGGCTCAAGATCGAGGGAGAATAAGGAGCTAGTCTTAAGATCCATGCTCGAGAGGGCGTCTGAGCTTGAAACGAAATATATTGTTAAAAACATTTTTGGCGAAATGCAGCATGGAGTTGGAGAGGGAGTTATGCTGGAGGCTATTGCAAGAGCCTCAGGGAGCAGCTTGGACCTTGTAAGAAGAGCCTTAATGTTCTCTGGCAACCTGGGGAAGGTTGCTGAGGTAGCCTTAACCTCCGGTGAAGAAGGCTTGAGAAGAATAGGCCTAACTCTCTTTAACCCGGTGAAACCTATGCTTGCACAGATGGTCTACAGTGTGAAAGAAGTCTTCAAGTATCATACGAATGTTGCTTTCGAATACAAATTCGACGGGGCTCGCGTTCAGATTCATAAGAAAAACGGTTCCGTCAGGATTTTCAGCAGACGTTTGACTGATGTTACTATCAGTATACCTGAAATAGTCGATGAGGCTGTGAACGGGGTTAGTGCCGAGGAGGCTATACTCGATGGAGAGGTTATAGCTGTTGGTGTAAACGGCAGGCCGCTGCCATTCCAAGATTTGATGAGAAGATTCACCAAGGTTAAGAATATTGAAGAGGAGATGAAAAGAATACCTCTTAAACTATATGTTTTCGACGTGATTTACTTGAACGGTAGGCAGCTAATAGATGAGCCCTACTCACAAAGATGGAGCATGCTTGAAGAGATTGGGAGGAAAGTGAGCCTTGCCCCGAGGATAGTAACTTCAAGCATCAGTGAGGCCGAGGAGTTCGTGAAGAAAGCTTTAGAAGAGGGGCATGAAGGAGTTGTCGCCAAGGCTCTCAACAGTCCTTACGTGCCAGGCACCAGAGGCAGGATGTGGCTTAAGCTGAAGGCAGCGGATCACCTTGACCTGGTCGTTATCGGTGCTCAATGGGGATATGGAAGGAGAACAGGCTGGTTAAGCGACTATTTCCTTGCGGCGCTGGATGAGGAAACTGGGAGTTATGAGATAGTTGGCAAGACCTTCAAAGGCTTGACTGACGAGGAATTCGAAGAAATGACTAGTAGGTTGTTGGAGCTTAAGATAAGAGAAGAGGAGAATACTGTCTGGGTTAAGCCGGAGATAGTTGTTGAAGTGGCATACAGTGAAATCCAGAGGAGCCCAAGGTACAAGTCTGGCTTCGCATTGAGATTTGCAAGAATAACTAGAATAAGGAGCGATAAGGCTCCATCTGAGGCAGACACTTTAAAAAGGGTTAGAGAGCTCTATGAGGGACAGAAGAAAAGAAAAGGCTTTTTGGAACAAGAATATTAATAAAGGGTAATTGGACGGCACGCATTATATGGATATTACTGTTAAAGAGAGCCGGGAACCTGAGAAGATTGCTAGGTTATTTGATCAGCACAGGGGCATCCCTTTCACATACTTAACGAATATTCCGCTCGTGAAAATGCTGAGCCAACTTGAATCATTCAAAATATTTGTGGCGGAGGTTGACGGCGAAATAGTTGGTTGTATTCACTCCCTAAACTACATTTATGACTGTGGATATATCGGAGGACTTCTAGTCCATAAAGATTTCAGGAAGAAAGGAATTGGAAGCAGGCTGCTGGATGCAGCCTTAAACAGTTTGGATGCGAGGTTTGTTTACCTCTTTGTGGAGGAAAAGAACACCGCGGCGGTGAGGCTTGTTGAAAAAAGAGGTTTCAAAAGAATCTATAAGAGGTGCCGCTATATTATTTCAACTCCGCTGGATAGGGTTTCAGGAAGCCTGAGAATAACTAGTGATACCGACTGGACCACTTTGAAGGGGTGTATCGGTTTCAAGGAGAGGAATGGGGTTGTTAACTTTGGACACTACCCTGTTAAGATGACGGAAAAAGCATTCGAAGAACTAAAAGCCTGCAATAAGATCTTAAGGTGGGGCAGTGTCATAGCAGTCATCGAGAGTTCTTATGGATTCACTATTGGAGACCATCTTTACGCTTTCAACGATTATATAGTTAGGAACCTGCAGGGCATCGACACGTCGAGAAGCATTGTTGAAGTAAACCCCTTCTACACAGAGCCTAATTTATCAGACCTGGTTAATATGGTGAACCACTTAGCATCGCTGGGGGAAGTACATGTTAAGACTTATGATGGAGACCCTGTGGCTAGCAGACTACCCTTAGCAGGAAGAATAGGGGCATTGACGATGGAATATGAAAAACAAGGGTTTTAATATGTTCTTAGAGAAAAAGTTGAACTATTTTTCCTGTCTCCTTGTGAACACCATGTATGAAACAACTAAGAAAACAATTGGGAAAACAATGAGTACTATAATGTCTATCAGACGTGTTGAAAGCACTGTAGGGATGCTAGCTATTGTCCTCTCCCTCTGTCCAAATTCAATAGGCCCTATAGCAAAGCTGAAGAGCGAGTTGGTGATCTGCGTATAATGATAGTTTATTGAAAAAACCTGTATTGTGCTCGAAATTTCCGACACCTTTCTCATGTAGTTTAAGTATTCCTCTAATTCCTGTGGCCTAGCACTCCCTGGGGTTGTGAAGTTTCCGAATTGCCTTCTACTCATGTTAAAAACCGCTACGGCTCTAGCTGGAGGAGGACCCAGTATGGCGGCTGTCTCTTATACACATC
>JAOAJQ010000003.1:0-4257 GCA_026414125.1 Thermoproteota archaeon | reverse complement strand
CGCGAAGAAAATCCAGATACCTATGCTGATTATAAGAGAATGGCTTGACTTGCTCGAGAGTTTTGACACAAAGAGTGAGAGGGAGTAGCATGCGAATGAGAAAACTAATGAGAAAACGACGAAGAAACCAATCCTCGATACGTCATCAACAGTCACTGAAATATTGTGTAGCAATATTGAGACGGATACAGACGCTAAGGAGGATACGGTTATGGTTAAACCTATTACAGCAAGTGCCGATATAATCTTGCCGTTTATTATGTCTTCCCTGTATATTGGCCTTGAGAGCAAGATCCTAAGAGTTCCGTGCTCCCTTTCTCCCGATATGGCGTCAAAAGCTAGTGCTATACCAAGCAACGGAGCCATATATGCCGTTGCAGAAGCTATTGTTGAAGCTATTTGAACCATTGGCCTAGTTGTTTGCTGAACACCCATTCTAAAGCCGAAGGATGTTGAATAGGTACTGACTATTGAAAATAGTAGGAAGATGCATGCGATCAGCCAAAGTCTCTTGCTACTTACAGCGTCGGTAAATTCTTTACGTGCGATTGAAAAAGTGTTCTTCATCATTTCTTATCCCCCTCTTGATAGAACCGGTATATCTCCTCCCAAGATGGCTCTATAGGCGTTAAGGATTCAACAACATCCTTATACGGGTTTTGCGTTACTAGTGAGAAGAGGCTGCCTCCCATGTCGCTTCTAGTCAAAATAGTTACATTATTACCTCTTTGTGTTATCTCTATAACGCCAGGCATAGATCTTATTTCCTGTAAGGGCATCTCGCTTCCAGGTTTAACGCGAATTTCGTAGCGGAAACCTTTCGCCTCCCTAACTGACCGGTATAGTTCATCCACGCTTCCCTGCACAAGTAGTCTTCCTTCACGTATTATTGCAGCATGAGTGCATATCATACCTACCTCATACAAGAGGTGTGTAGACAGTAGTACTGTTTTCCCTTCTCGGTTTATTCTTCTAACGAGGTTTCTGAATTCAGCAGCCCCCTCTGGGTCTATTCCAACAGTCGGCTCATCGAATATTAAAAGCTCAGGATCCTTCAGCAAGGCTTGAGCCACTCCCAGCCTCTGTTTCATACCACGTGAGAAAGTTGAAACCTTAGCCTCAGCCCTATCTTTTAAACCGACCGCTTCAAGCGTCTCCAACGCTCTTTTCCTCCTCTGTTCAGGGGGAATACCGTCAAGAGTTGCGAGGAAAACCAGGTTTTCAAGAGCAGTCATATGGTCGTAGAAGCCGAAGCCCTCTGGAAGCAGACCAACCCTCCTTCTTATTTCTACGGATTCTCTAGCAGCGTCGAAGCCCAGCACCTTGGCGTTCCCACTCGTCGGCAATAGTAGTCCAACTAGGATTGAGATTAGTGTTGTCTTCCCAGACCCGTTGGGGCCGAAGAGTCCAAAGACGCTTGCCTTAGGCACCTTAATATCGATGCTGTCGAGCGCTTTCACCATGGTTTTCCCATTTTTGTAAATCTTCACCAGTTTCTCTGTTTCTACGGCTAGACTCATGTTTTTCACCTCCTCCCATACTTACGGTAGATCAGTAGCATTGCTCCAATAATGACGACCACGATCAACACTCCTATTAGCACAACCTCCCCTCTCTGCTTAACGTAAATATGGAGGCTTCGGGTAACTGTCTGGCTCTGATCGGCTTTAAGGTTTAATGTGGCATAGTAGTCGCCCGCACTTATGTCAGCATCGCTTGTGATAGTAAGTGAGAAAACAGCGTTTTCCTGAGGCTTAAGCAACGATAAGAGGCTGGGATCAACCTTAATGGTAAACCCGCTCGGCACGTCAGACACATCAAGCTTAAGATTTGTAAGTGAGCTGTAGCCGGTGTTCTTAACCTCAACCTGAAAAACAATCGTCTCGCCAGCTGTTGACTCACAGTAGAAATTCTGTGTCACGTATGTGACACTATACCACCCTAGTATTCCCAATCCTAGGTTCAGCCTGTCGACAGAGCCATCCGTACTGGCCTCCAAAACTATTGATAAGACGTCTGGCTCAGCCAGTGGAGGTATGCTTACAATCATGTTAAGCTTCCTGGTCTCACCGGCCTTCACATAAAGCTTAGATATAACGCTTCCAGAAGAATCCTTCATCACCCAGTTGTAGCCTGAGGGAAGCCCGGTTATGTTAATGCTTACAACCCCGTCGGAGTTTCCTGTGTTTTCAACTTCTATAGGATAGACGGCGGTACCTCCGGCATAAGCATCCACGTAAGGTGTCCCAGTTCGCAGTTTCAACTTAGGAGTACCCTTAACAACTATTATGGTAAGAGGAAATGATGAGTTAAAATCCTTTGTTTTAAATAGAACAATTATCTCATAGCTTCCAGTGGCAGCGTCCATGGGCACATCTATCTTAGCCCTCATACTAACTGATTCACCAGACCCTAGTGAGACACCGTAGAGAACACTACCGTCGATTTTAACAATGCTACCCGTCCAGCCAGCTGGAAGGTCTAAGGATATTATCCCAGTTAATCTTTCAGATAAAACGTTTCTGATGATTAAGTCAAAGACTACAGTGGAGCCAAGCTGAGCCTGAGCAACGGGGTAAGTTGAGGTTACGATTTGAAGATTTTTCTTCTCAACGTATAGGAAGACGATTTTCTCTTGGATTATTGGGCCTAAAACTCTTATTTTCAAGCTGTAGAGACCTTGCGCGTTGTATGGAACCTTTATCCTCAGATTAAGGTTTTGAACGCTTCCTTGGCTCAGCGTCAGATTTACTATTTCAGCTGAACCCGCATAGACCCCTGCCCCCCATCCCTCTGGAGCCTCGACTAGGATTGTCACAGTCTCCTCTTCCGACCCTTTGTTCTCCATGGAGATTGGAATACTGACCTCCGAGAAGGACTCGACTTTAAAGTAGGTTTGAGATATTGAAACCCTTGGTGAAAAGTCAAGAACGATTCCCCCAAGATCTATAGAAGGCCTGTTTAGGCTGACGAGTATAGTCTTGCTTTCATATCCTTTCTTCTCCAGCTGAATCCTATATGTGCCACGTTCTAGACTAATCGCAAAACCCCCATTGAGAAGAGTCCATGTTCTAGTTATGAATGCTCCGGAGTAATCGAAAATGGAGACAGCCACGTTGCTTAAAGGATTACCGTTGACATCCTTCACAGAGCCGAGAATCGTGTACGATTCACCGGAGATAGGGATTAATCGGTAGAAAGCCAGCAGCATTATTATGGGGATGATAAACCGGGCTTGACGCTTAATACTTGTTTTAGCGACGCCTATTTTCCTACCCCTAATTTCCATTGTTACTACAATCGGTAGTAACATCTCTTTATAAACGTTACTATTCCATGTAGTAAGGGTTAAATAACCATGTCTAGAGTAAATGGTAAGGAAAAATGCGCCGAGGAGCCGCAAAAATATCTCAGTACAACATCGAAGGAAAGGAGCTTCAAGCCTTCTTAGGCCCATTAGAGACGAACATAATAGAGGTCGTGTGGAGTTCTAAGCAGCCTCTCACTGTTAGAGATGTTTATGAGAAACTTAAACGGAGAAAAAGAATTGCGTATACCACTGTCATGACGACAATGGATAGGCTTTATGAGAAAGGGCTGCTTGACAGGCGGGTGGAGAAAGGAAGGGGGGGAGTCCTCTACGTGTATTGGCCAAAGCTTGAAGAACATAATTTCAAAAAAACTGCTGTCCATGAGGTTTTAAATAGTCTCGTAGAAAATTTTGGAGACATTGTTGCAAGCTACTTGGTTGAAAGAATCTCTTCTGAGGAAAAAGAGTTTAAAGATTTGAAGGATAAGCTGGAGAAAGCCTTGAAGGGAAAAAGAGGTTGATGAAGGATGCTATCTATCGACCTAAATTATATTCTTGTACAGCTTTTCCAACCCTACTTCTACTACTCTACCACCCTACTGGTGGTTTCATTCATCTGCATCAAGATCCTCGCGAAATATAATCGTCTACTCACGACTAGGGTGAAAAGCCTGTGCTACCTGTTTCCACTTACAATCCCTGTTTTACTCATAGCACTTACCTCTCCTTGGTTGATCACGAAGCTGCTCTTAGAGATCAAGGTAAGCTACAATCCGCATAACATACTCCTAGCTGCACCTCTCAATCCCCGTATTACTGCGCCTCCCCCTCCGATAGTTTTCAACCATGTTAAGCTGCTTGACAACCTGTCTGTGACACACATGCTTCTTGCAGCCGGGTTAACACTGTCTGTGTTCTACCTGCTTACAACAGTAACCTTAAACGAC
>JAOAJQ010000039.1 GCA_026414125.1 Thermoproteota archaeon | reverse complement strand
GAGTTAGCTTTTTCAAGCGGTGTTAAACCGTCTAGCTCCCTGTAAGCATGGTCGCCAAGCCCGTCCAGCACTATGAACAGTATCTTCTCAGGGTTCAACCCTCACGGTTTATAATGGTGCTGGTGTTTAAACTTTGCTCAGGGAAAACTGTTAATCAGCTCCAGTAGTATAACAGTATCGGTAGAAACCAGGCGAAGCAGGCTGTGAAAAACAGTATGGCGAAGGAGTAGAAAATCAGTGGAATACTGCGATAAGCGTATGCGAAGAGCAGCGTCAACATTGAAACAATCGTCAGCAGGATTAGAACAGTCAGCATCCTCCTACTGTGCACCGCTACTAAACCGGTTTTAGAGAAGGCTTCTAAAACGAGGAAGACCGGGAAAATATATATTAACCCTATTAGGAGGCTGGCTGTTAAAACGGCTCCGACCAAGCCTATTTGAAGATAGAGGGTGAAGCATGTTGAAACCACTATAGCTGCAGGGAGGAAAAGGAACCTTAGGAAAGACCACCCGGGTAGTTTCATTAGGCTTCTCGACACCTCAACGTAGGAGGAAGTAAACCATTTGAGAAACTCCGAGTCAAGCCCACCCTCTTTCACAGCAGTATCCCTGAAGAAATACAGTTTTTCAACAAGAGCGTGCAGCCCAGCAGCGTCTAAAACGTCGCCGAGCACCCCCCGGTTCGTAGAGTCCTGAGTCTGCGCGCAAACCCTGTTTAAACCAGCCTGGTTAAGCAGGATCAGGGCGAAAGCAGAAGCTAGCAGCAGCCGCGTTGATTGACTACTCATTTGGCAGTGTTACCGTGTACAGCCCTGTCTTTTTAGTTTTTCCTAAACAGTGTTTGGAAGACTTTAAAAGGTCAAAGCAAACAGTTTAAGACCCTTATGAGAAATGTGGAAGCAGTCTCCCTAGACGTCACTGGAACACTTGTGGACGGGAGAAGTGTTAAACGCTTCTGGGATCATCTTATTCCAGCTGTCTACGCATCGGAGAACGGTATTTCCTTCAACGAGGCGTATACGCGCGTTAAAAAGAAGTACAGCACGGTAAGCAGGGACGATGTCAGATGGTACCTGCCTGAATATTGGGTTAAAGAGCTTAATATTAGCATAAGCCTCGAGAAACTTCTTGAAGAATTCAGACATGGAATAGCCTTTTTCCCAGACGTGGCTCCGACGATAACCAGGCTTTCCTCACAATACGTCTTAATAGTCTCGTCAAACCTTCCAAGCGTGCTTCTGCAAACCATCCTCGAAGATGTTAAAGAGCATTTCTCAAGGGTTTTCTCATCGGTCTCAACATACTGCCTGCCTTATAAAACCGCAGAGTTCTACGCTAAAGCATGCTCGGAAACAGGCTTCCATCCGGAAGAGTTTCTCCACGTGGGTGACAGCAAGACTTACGACTTCCTAGTGCCGAGAATAATAGGGATGAGGAGCATGCTGGTAAAACGTTACATTAACCCTAAACAGCACTATGAGGTTGACAGTCTGGACAAGATATTCAGCAATGTGGCTTAGGTTTAAGCTTGAAGCAAGCGAGTGTCGTGAAACAATTTAGTAAATAAACCATTGTACAGATTGGCCTTTAAATATGGTTGTGTCGCCGTTTTACAAAAAAGACGTTATATACGTTTGGCGAAACTATAAATGTCGAGATGAGGAAAAACGCGTTAATCATGCTGGCAGGGTTCATGCTTGCGATAGTGTTAGTCTACAACCCGGTCTGCGCGTACATCTGGGTTGATGAGCCGTGGCAGCCGGCTGGACAAGAACCAGCTAAACCAGGGATCAGCGGATGCGTGTTCTACGATTCTAATGTGAACGGCGTAAGAGACGCTGGAGAACCAGTGTTAAGCAATATACGCGTGGAGCTCTGGGTCGGGGAGGATAGGGCTACGTTAACCTCAACCGGCTCAACCTACACTTTCTACAATGCTTGGGGCGAGTATACTGTTAAAGTGGTTTTAGCGAAGAACTGGGCTAGCACAAGCCCTCAAGCCGTAACAGTAAAGGTGGAGCAGGGGGATACGGTTATCAGCGACTTCGGGGTTGTCCGCATAGGGTGCTACGGCGGCGGCCACACCCTCGGGTTCTGGAGCAGCAAGAACGGTGAAACACAGATTAAAGATAATCCAGGTGGAGAATCAACGGAGCTTACAATGCTGTGTAGCCTTAACTTGAGGACTCAGGACGGAGACTATTTCGAACCCGGGTCGTATTCTGAACTCAGAAGCTGGCTCTTGAGTGCTAACGCGGTGAACATGGCTTATATGCTTTCTGTACAACTTGCCGCCATGGCTCTGAATGTTGAAGCAGGCTTCGTTAGGGGAGACGCGGTTGTTTACGCACCCGGGGTCAAGCCGGGAACCGATTTCCTAACAATCAACGAACTAATAGATAGAGCTAACTACTCGCTGGGGCTAGACGGCGATACTCCAAGCGGAGACCCGTATAGGGTGTACCAAGAACTTATAAAAAATGCGCTGGATGCTGCGAACAACAATTTGAACTTCGTCTGCCCACTCCCGTAGGAAACACCTTTATTTTTAAACATGGTTTAGACCCAGTGCTTTTAAGCCTCCCGCTAATTCATATAAATCTCGGTGTTAGTGCCCTTATCTTATATTCCACTCAGATGTTTAAGCGTGGCGAGGCTGTGCAGCACTCAACCAACTCCGGCCTCATTCATCAGCAATATTTTCCGCATCTTGCCTTCAGGGTAAAGTTCTCTCTGGAGGCATTTGCCAAAAGTTTAAACGTTAAGCCGCAACAGAATCGTTTCAACATGGCTTATGAGAAAGGTATGGAGAAAACTGCGTGGAACATAGGGTCCCGGCTGGGGGCTTTTCATTGACGATTGGTTCATAGCTGAAACGAGGAAAGTTGAGCTGAGGCTGTGCAACCCTGTTCCACAGGATGTTTCCATTGTCTTCACCAATCCTAATAAACACTATGCTACTGACCTGGAAGCATACGGCTGGAAAACTTTAAACCAGACAGGCTAGGGTTTCAAAAGGCTGTGATGAAGAAAGCTTACTTTGCTGGAGGATGCTTCTGGGGTGTCGAGTACTTCTTCAAAAGGGCGAGAGGAGTGGTTTCGACAAGAGTCGGCTACATGGGCGGGCATAAGGAAAACCCTACTTATGAAGAGGTGTGCAGCGGAACCACTGGCCACTTGGAGACTGTGGAGGTTGTCTACGATCCTCGGGAGACAAGCTTTGAAGAACTCGCTAAACTTTTCTTCGAAATCCACGACCCTACTCAGATTAACCGTCAGGGGCCGGATGTGGGCGAGCAGTATCAATCAGCAATCTTCTACTTGGACGAGGATCAGAAAAGGATTGCTGAAAACCTTGTTTCCACGCTTGAAGGAAAAGGCTATAGGGTTGCGACCCAGCTTAGGAAGGCCGGCGTTTTTTGGCCGGCTGAGGAGCGTCACCAGGATTATTATGGGAAGACCGGTGGAAAACCTTATTGCCATTTCTACGTAAAGAGGTTTTAATCGTTGCCACCTCGGCTGATAAAACTCTTGAGCAGATGCTTGTTTTCACCCGCCTGTTTAGTTTTAATAATGATTACAGTATTGGAAAAGTATTTAAACAGTTTAACCTTTGCAACCTAAGCAACGTGGTGAGGGGAACCCATGGATGAAAACGAGGAAACGGAAGGTGCGACTGATGAGACCCACCAACATTCCGCGAAACCTTCGCGCCGACATAGTCTTCACACCAGCCGGTTCCCTGATGCATGTCTCCATGTTAACCGGTGGGGCTGAAAAGAAAGCAGTGTTTAAACACGAGTTTTTCGATTCATTGAGACAGTCATTAATGGCCTATGCCTTCAACGTCTTCGGAATCGTCGCCGGCACGATTGTTGCCTACTTTCTCGGTATTTTCCAAAGCTTCCCTTGGGCCTTCATCATTTACCCGCCGATTTTAAGCGCGAGGGGAGTCATAGGAGGGCTTTTCTGCGGCCGCCTCAGCACTGGGCTACACCTTGGAACCGTTCAGCCGAGCTTTCCCAAGAACACTAGAACCTTTTACCTGCTGCTCCATGCGACCGTAGTCTTAACCCTTGAAGCCAGCGTCCTAATGGGTCTGATCGCTGCCATCATATTCGCCTTTTCTCAAAGCATGTTGAAACCCGAATTTTTCAGCATTTTAATCGTCATCATGTCGACAATGGCACTAGCCTTGGCCGTTATCTCTCCGCTCGCAATAACAGCCTCATTCCTCTCATTCAAGCATGGTTTAGACCCGGATATCGTACTGTACCCGGTGGAGTCGACGATAGCTGACCTGTTAATCACCCTACTCTACGTCGGGGTGCTTAATATTTTCGCCTTCAACAATTCTGCTGGACAATATTTGCTAGCCTCAATAAGTTTGGCACTCGTTTTCTTCGCCACGTTTTTCACGATTAGAAACTTTAGGGAGAAAGAGTTCGTAAAAACAATAAAGGAGTCCCTTCTCACGATAATCTTGGTCTCTCTAATAATAAACATAGCTGGTTCGACCTTCGGGAAAATATCGGAAATCGTTGAGGAAAGGAGAGAAATATACACTGTTTACCCGGCTCTAATTGATACGATAGGCGACGTCGGCTCTGTAGTCGGCTCCACTGCCACGACTAAACTCGCCCTAGGCACCTTAAAACCCTCTTTCTCATCAATAAGAGATCATGGTTTAGAGATTTCCAGCGCGTGGCTGGCCTCCCTAATCATGTACTGCTTTTACTCCATCATTTCTTTAAGTATTCAAGGTGTTTTAACACCGTCAAATCTCCTCAGCTTCACCGTTTTACTGCTTATTGCCAATTTAATGGCTGCATCGGGCATAATATTGGTAGCGTATGCAGTCGCAATCCTGACTTATAAAAGGGGTTTTGACCCAGACAATTTCGAAATACCGATTGAAAGCTCTCTGGCTGACAGCCTCACATCCATAGCTTTACTGGTTTCCCTCTTTATAATGGCTGGTTTCCAAGAATAAGATTTAAAACATTCCCTACCATGCTTATTCAAGAGATAAACCAAAAATGCCTGAGTTTGAGAAGATAGAATACAAGCCTAAGCCAGTTCGGGAAATACTCTTGGAGATGAAAAACTTGTCTGAATTGATGATAGACCTAGCATACTCAGCAGCCCTTTTCAACGATGAGGATCTTGCGGAGGAGGTTCTTGAGCTTGAGAGGAGGGTTGATACGCTCGCCTACCTTCTAGACATGACGATAATGATAGCTGCAAGAGACGCTGAGGATGCTGAGGCCTTAGCAGGGGTTGCAAAAGTAGCGGGGGCAACTGATAAAATATCTGATGCTGCTGGAGATATTGCGGTGATAGTTAAGCAGGGCATAGGCGTGCATCCTGTTGTAGCCGAGATCTTCGAAAAAGTCGAGGAGCACATAGCCCGAGTTAAGGTCGAGGAAAAGTCTACAATCGCTGGTAAAAAAATCGGGAAGCTTAATCTTGCCGCAAAAATGGGTGTTAACATTATAGCTATTCACAGGGGGAGAGAATGGATAGTGAAGCCTGGAGATGACGAGAAGATTCTTCGCGAGGATATTTTGATTGTGCGAGGAGCCCCCCGAGGAATCCACAGGTTCAAGGAGCTTGCAGAAGGAAAAGTAAGGAGGGTTGAAGATAGGAATGCAGCAAAGCAGCCATGAAAGTTTTAAAGAGATCGTTGAAAAATTCGTCGACCTTAAAAACACCTCGGAACTGATGATCGATCTGGCTTATTCAGCGCTATTGCTGAACAGTAAGGAGTTGGCTGAGGAAGTGCAGAAGCTTGAAGAGTATATAGACAAGCTGCATACGGAATACGAGATGGCGCTCCTGTTAAGCCGGTTTAAAGAGGAGGAGGCGAAGGGGATTCTCGGCCTGATAAGGCTTGGCGTAGTGACCGAGGAGATAGCTGATGCTGCAGCTGAAATAGCTGAAGTAGTCTTGAGAGAAATAGAGCCTCATCCGGTAGTGAGGCTCGTAATAGAGGAGGCGGATGAAACCGTGACATACGTGAATATTTCAGAAGGCTCGTTACTGGCAGGCAAGACGCTTCGAGAGGCCCGGATCCCAGAGGAAACCGGAATGTGGGTTCTCGCTGTAAAGAGGGGAGAAAAATACGTAAGGCCTAGGCCAGACTTAAAGATTGAGCCCGGAGACGTTTTAATAGCATTCGGGTATGCTGAAGGCGAGGAAGACCTGAGAAGACTAGCGTCTCCAAGCAGTTAGATCGTGGTAAAGGCATATATCAGTAAACTCAGTATACTTGCCTAGGTAATTATGGATGTGGCTGGGGAGCAGGAGCGTAGCGTTAGCGCGCGCGCTAAACCCATCTCAAACTATTAAGACACAGCATCTATGTGAAACTCCTGTGGTAAGGGTTCAGGTTGGAGCCGAGGGGCTCAGTGTTTCCAACCAGGTGCTCCACGTTCAACGGCAGCCGGTTGAAGACACCGACTTCCCTACCCTTCTTCCAGAAAGCGTCCTCAATAACGTCGTAAATGGTTTCGAAGAGGGGCTTCCCCCTCTGCCTGAAGCCTAGCAGAGCAACGTCGATCATAAGAGCAACCTGGCTGCCCAGCGGCTGCGTAGTGTAAGGCGTTACTGCCCCGTATCCTTCCTGACACTCTGAGCAACCTGTGTTATGGATAAAGGTATACGGTTCAACAGGGGTTGAAACCCCGTTGAAGCCGCGGAGCTCCAGGTTTTCGAGATACTGCTTTCCCTGCTGGTCAATATAGTTCGAAGGCAAGTCCTCCTTTGCAGCTGTCTTAACCGCTTCCATTACAACCATGTAAAGCCCCTCGACAGCCTCGTGGAACTCTCTTTGACCCGTGGTCATCGGCTCGCCAACTCTGAAAGTCCTCCTTATAACCCCGTGGGAACCGTTGAAAGTTGGGCTTACACCCATAGACACCATGTCGCCCTTCTGGATAACTCTGTTTGTTGCTGGACCTATTATCGTGTAATTCCTTTCACCAGACGTCACGATAGTGGGGAAACCGGTTCTGCCCGCTCCCAGCTCCTTCATAACATAGTCCCCGGCCCCAGCGACCTCCAGCTCCCTCATTCCCGGTTTTGAAACAGCCAGCATAGCCCTGAAGGCAGCGTCAGCAATGATGTTAGCCATTTCGCATATTTCCAGCTCCCTGTCAGACTTTTCATACTTTATTCTCTGCAGAAGCTCCTCGTCGAAAAAAACCTTGTTAACGCCAAAAACCTTATGGAGCAATGTAACTTGCTCGTAAGGTACGGCTTGCGGGCTTGAGAGAATCGCTACCTTACTATTCTCTGAAACCCGCATCTGCTTCAAAACGTCTCGAAAAGACGTGAAGCGAGCATGCCTATAATCCTCGTCGGATATCTGAAACTCTTTCAGGAAAACTATGTCTGCACCCGATTCCTCAACAGCCTCCTCTATAACATGCCCGCCCTCAGGACCAGCCAGTACAACCGGTCTGCCTTCTGAGGGAATAAGAATACCATAACGCTCTATTATAGGGTCGAAGACTCCTGCGAGCCAAGCGATGTCAGACCTATCTAGCTCACTGCCACATGCATATGCAAGCCCGTAGCCTTTAAGGCTCATCCTGTTTTGAAGAACCCTCCATCTTTTCTCATACTCCTCCCTAGTTATTCTAAGTCCAACGTTTATCCTAGACCGAGTTTCTTCAATGATCTCAGCGGTGATAACGCCTATCTCCCTTTGGCTTAGCCTGCTGACCAAATTCTCCCACCATCTGTTTTATACTGTGAACCGGTTTAGGCTTATATGTGTTCTCTTCCAGGTGAAACAGCACTGTTAATAGCTCATACAGACAACCTTATAAGTTTCAGGAAGAACCATAATTGCACAGTTTGAAGAGAAGCAGTTTGAGAAAAATGGTTGTGCTCGCAGTAGGTGCCCACCCTGATGATGTTGAGTTTCTAATGGCAGGCACTTTAGCGCTTCTCCGCGAAAAAGGCTGTAAGATTGTTATCGCAACGGTTTGCACAGGAGACATGGGTTCAATGAGGCTTAGGAGTCAGGAGATTGCAAGCATCAGGTTCAGGGAGGCTGCGAAAGCCGCGAGCATTCTCGACGCACCCTACGCGTGTCTTGGAGAATCAGACCTGCATCTGGTTTTTGAAAACAGGACTCGTTTCAAGGCAGTGGAGCTTGTAAGGAGAGTCAACCCAGACATCGTAATAACCCATTCGCCGGAGGACTATATGATAGACCACCAGTTGACCGCAGACCTTATGTGGGACGCTTGCTTCAACGCGCCAATACCTAACTACGTGACGAGCCATGCTAACCCTGCGAAGCCGACTGGTAGAATACCGTTCCTGTTCTACGCGGACGCCATCGGAGGCAGGAACAGGTTTGGCGAGAAGGTTCACATCGGTTTCTACGTGGATATAGGCTCAACGATCAGAGTCAAGGAAAGAATGCTTGCTCAACACAAGAGCCAGAGAGAATGGTTACGTGCACAGCACGGCATAGATGAATACATACTTCAGATGAGGCGATGGTCTAGGGAGAGAGGCGCAGAAGTCGGAAGGAAATATGTGGAAGCGTTTCGCCAGCACAGGGGCCACCCGTTTCCCGAGGAGAACATTTTAGCTTCAATACTGGGCCCACTCTGCATAATGCCTTGATCACGATGCGTGCCGCATCAGCCGTCTTAAACTACGCCTATCCCAAACCGGGCTGAAGCTTAACGATAGATAAAACCTTAAGACGGTATAGGAAAAGCAGATGGTGGAGGATTGAGTTCAAGCACGGGTTCTACAAGGCTGTCCAAGTTCTACTCCTTATTCCCGTGGCCGGAGGACCCGTACTCTGAGCAGGGAAGAAAACGCTACGAGGATGCTTTAAAGGATATGGAGGTACTCATAAGCAGTAGAATGCTTCAAAACTTGGTTGAAAAGAAGGCGGTGAAGGTTCTTGAGGTCTGTGGCGGAACAGGAATCGGCGGTGTTGCGCTTTCCAAAGCCTTAATGAATAGAGGGGTCTCTATTGACTTGCTTGTACGGGTCTCTGGGGAAGCCTTGGAGACGTCGGAGAGGTTTGGCTACGAGAAGACTGGCTGCAAAGTAAGAACAGCCCTGTTGGATGCTCGCGAAATCCATGGGACAGGAGAGAAATTCAACCTAGTTTTGATGTATGGCTTGTCAACTCCCCACTTAACCCGTGGGACCTTGTCAGATTCCTTTCTTCCGCCGGCGAGGCGCTGAACGATGACGGGTTTCTAGCGGTTGAGGAGGTGGTTAGGAGATACAGTATTTTCCTCACTGTAGGCTACAAGTGGGCATTGTACGAGGCGTTTGACGAAAGTAAGCCTGTTATCAGCTTTCACGCAGGTTACGATCTCAAAAGCGGGATGATAAAAAGAGTGTTTTGGGACTTTAAGGGAGAAACCCTTTCCATGGAGCTATATTACTGGGGT
>JAOAJQ010000038.1 GCA_026414125.1 Thermoproteota archaeon | reverse complement strand
AGATGTGTATAAGAGACAGGGCTTTGTCCGAGGCGCTTGAAAAACTGGAGAAGGACGCTAAGCCGGTTGACCTTTCAGACAGGGAGACTCTGAATAGAGTTGCTGAAACAGCAATCACTTTCTTCTCGTCTCCAGAGGAAAGGAGGAGGATCGCGGAAATCGTCCTGAACACAGCTGAAAGGATTGTTGAAAAAAGGGACGGAGGGTATTACGCAGACATAGACTGGGTAAGCATAGTTAGGAAGCGTGGACATGAGGTTTTAGACTCTAGGCTTGTAAACGGCGTTATAGTTGACAAGGAAGTCGTCCATCCAAACATGAGTAAAACGGTTAAAGACGCTAGGATTGCGCTGATAGACTATGCTCTGGAAGTTAAGAAGACGGAAATATCGACGGAAATAGAAGTTAAGACTACTGAGGAGCTCCGCGGGTTCATTAGGGAAGAGGAGGAAATGATAAGGGAAAGGGTTGACAGGATAGTTAAGTCTGGAGCCAACGTCGTTTTCTGCCAGAAGGGCATAGACGAGCTCGCACAGCAATACCTCTACAAGAACGGTATCACTGCGGTGAGACGAGTTAAAAGATCCGACATGGAGAGACTTGAGAGAGCAACCTATGGTAAGATTGTTTCAGACCCGGAGGATATCTCTGAGGACAAGCTTGGCAGGGCAGACATCGTTAAGGAGGAGGTTTTCGAAAACGAGAAAATAGTTTTCGTAGAGGGTTGCCGAGAGCCCAAGGCTGTTTCAGTACTTTTGAGAAGCGTTAACGAGGATCTTTTGAAAGAGTATGAGAGAGAGTTTAAGCATGCACTCTCAGCAGTCCTCAGCCTATATAAGGATCCGAGATGCGTTGTCGGCGGGGGGGCGGAACTGCTTGAAATAGGACGGGCTTTAAGAAGAAGTGCGGAGAACCAGTCTGAGGAGGATAGGCTGATATACGAGGCTTTTGCCGAAAGCGTAGAGGCCCTTGTAAGAACCCTTGCCACAAACGTTGGCATGAAGCCCTTAACAACGATGGCCCTGCTCAACAGTAAGCATTCTAATGATGGTACAGGATACGGGATAGACGCTGTCAGCAGAGAAGTGGCAAATCTAGATGGAAAAGTAATCGACCCCTATCTTGTCGTTAAAAGCTGGCTTGTTTCAGCCGTGGAACTGGCTACGACGATAATAGGCATCGACGAAGTAATAGTGACTGTGAAACCCAAGACGGAGGAGAAAAGCTAAGGCTTATTAAAAACAGCCTTTCAAACTGTAGTTTTTAAAAACCAAGATTTACTTTAAGAGGCTTGGGTTTTTCTTTTAAGAAAAATTGTCATCCAGGGTGTGAGAAGTATTGCGGAGGCCCATGAGAAAGCTGACGACAGGACGAACATAGCCCATAGCCCACGGTAGTCTGAGACTAAGCCCCCTAAATAGGGGCCGAAGGCAGTTCCGAGTTGAAGCGAGAGATTGTAAAAACCTGCGTAAAGCCCCCTTCTCCTGGTTCCGCCAAGACTTGAACTAATCGACATTCCTGAAACCGTGTATAAAGCATAAAGAACGCCTCGGACACTCTGAATCAGCAGATAGCTGTAGAGGTTCTCTACGGTTCCGTAGAGCCAGTAAATCATACCGAGACCTACTTCCCCGAAAACCAAGACGGGGAGACCTCCGATCCGGTCGGATAGCCAACCACCTAAGTACATGGCTGGAACCTCGAGAAGAGCCCCTATTGCGATCACGAGACTTGTGAAAAAAGGATCACTGCCTAACTGCGATAGCGAAATTGTAAGGAAGGAAGAGGTTGCCCCCATGCCTACTCCTGAGATTAAGATGCTCGCAATGAAGCAAGCTGTAAGCCTAACAGACGAGACACCTTTGTGCTGAGTACTACTGAGGGGACTTTCACCCGTGCCCTCAACACTTGGCAGAAACAAACTTACCAGAAATGACACGGTGGAAAACGCTAGGGCAAGTGGAAAAATGTTCCACAGGCTGCTTCTGGCAAGTAAACCAGTAAGAATGCAAGCAGCTGCCCAACCTATGGATCCGAACAATCTGTATCTTCCCATATAAACACCAAGCCTATTGCCTTCAGAAAGATCTGCAACCATGGATTGGGCAAGCGGCATGAATCCTGTTAGAAACAACCCAGCGGCAACATAACATATTGCCATGCTTACAACATCTGTAGACAGCATCAGCAGCAGGTAGGCTAAACTTCTGAGAAGGAGGGATATGGAGACTATTGCTTTCCTGTTCCGATACTTATCAGCAATAGCTCCAAACATTGGTTGGAGGAACGGGGAGAGAAAGCTCGAGGTGGTCATAAGCAGGCCGATAGAAGCATAGGATAGCCCTCTGAACCGTAGATAGACGCCAAATAAAAGGGATAGTGGTGCGAATGAAGCCCACACCAGCCCGCCGATTAAGGATATTGTTAACAATGCATGGTTCGATCGCGGTTTCAACTTTCTCCAACCGATTCCCCCGACATATTTGAACTTTACCTGTTAACTTAAAAAGTTGGTCCAAACAAGTCAAATTTTAACGATGCTCCCGGCCGCCGTATAATAGTTGAATTATTTAGGTCTAAATTATTTGCTCCTTCACCGGATTAAGGTAGGATGATGATGCTGAAATAATGCACATATGTTTTTAAACTAGCCCTTGAAGACTAAGAAATAGTTAAGCTTTTGCTTGATATCTAAAGAACTCGTCGTTTAGTAGGATCTGTCAGAGAGGGACGAAGATCCAGGCAATACGACACTATGTCTCCGAAACCACGACTCTCAATCAGCAACATCTATTTCAGGTATTAAACCTGTGAAAACCAATGTTAGCGATAGGCTTCCTGCTTAAGGATGAGGTTTGAGCCAACATCCTCTCTGTTCTCAATCTGGCAATATGGTTTAAGCCTGCAGAAAGACCTTTGATAAGTTATCTCAGTGTAATGAGACCCTTTTCTGATACTGGGCTACGAGGAATATTTTAAATAAATAACCTGACAAAGACTTGAACCGAAACAATACCACTCTTTACAACTATCAAACCTCACTAATACATCCTGATAGTAGGACACTACTCTAAAATATATACTTTATCCGGATTTAGAGACTTTTGTAGATACACGGGCCCGAGTCCAAGCGGCGAGCATGCGGCAAAGGAGGGGACGACGCCTAGTCTACAAGTTGAAAGATAAAAAGTAAAAAATATTTAAAAATGCTCCGACCGGGATTTGAACCCGGGCCCCGAGCTCGAGAGGCTCGTATGCTTGACCGGGCTACACCATCGGAGCTGGGGAAACATTCTTCAAAGGGGGAATTAAATCTTTTGCCATTTAAAAATGGTTCGGAAGTATGAATTTTTAATAACCCGACTATAAGGCTTAAGTCATGAAAGGCAAGGTAATAGTGGTAACAGGTACTCCTGGAACTGGAAAGACCTCCTTATGCAGATACATTGCCAGTAAAAATAAAGGTTGGGTTCACTTAGATCTTAACAGGTTTGCGGCTGAGGTAAACGCTATTATTGGCTATGACAATTCGTTGGAAACCAGTATCGTCCACATGGGTATTTTAAAGAGGGCTCTGTTAAAGCATGTTTCAAACAGTGTCGGAGTTCACCTACTGATAGATGGGCATTACGCGGCTGAGGTTTCCCCGGTGAAGCATGTGGACTACTGTCTCGTCTTAAGATGTAGACCAGATGTTCTCTGGCGAAGGCTCAGAAGTGTCAGGAGATATAGCGAGGATAAGGCTAGGAGGAATGTTGAATCCGAGATTACGGACTACTGCTATCTGATGGCGAAGCTCCATTTAAAAAGGAAGAGAATTGTGCAATTGGACACGACGGGTATTAGCGTCGGGAAAACCTACATTCGGTTTATGGAGTGTTATAGAAAAGGGTTCAAGTGTAGAGGGGACATTGTTGACTGGGTTGACTTTCTTCTGAAAAACCCTGGGAAAATGGGCTTCCTCTTCCGTTAATCCCAATGGTGAAAAGTATGGGTTTAGAAAAACCCTCCGCTGTTAAGAAGCCGTATCCCGGTGTCTGCTTCTTTAGAAGCTCATAGTCTCCCTGAGAAAGCCCCATTATGTCTGTCAGAACTCTTGACTCCTCTCCCTCACATATCCTGTGAGATATCTTCAGGCTTGTGGACTTGACTATTTCCGGAGAGATTTGCGATGGAAACTGTGACACAAGTATAAGGCTCTCGTTAAACTTTCTCATCTCCAGGAAAAGTTTTTCAGCAATCCCCGGTGGAGAGTCACGTCTCCTATAAGGCAGAATGTTATGCGCCTCCTCAACAACAGTAAAGTGACTCCTAGAACTCTTGTTTTTCACCCTGAACTCGTAGAGCAGTGCCAAGATGAAGAGTGAAACCAGCTTACGAATATCCATTTCAACAATGTCACCCAGCTCGAAAACCACGTTCCTATTTATAATTTCACCGATCCTCACCAGCTTACTCGTGTTACAGAATATTTCTCTACTCTGCCCAGTTACCAAAGGCCTCAGTCTCCTTAAAAGCGCGAACTTTGTCTCGTTCTCGTAGAACGATTTAATGCTCCATCTTTCCAAGGCTTCTACAAGCCCCCTGAGAGAGTTTGAAGCAGGTATCCCGAGCTCTTTCTCCGTGAGTGTTTGTAAAAGCACTTCTCTAAACATGTATGATTGAGAGGGGGTGAATCCATATATCTGGTCGAAGATATCTGTGACTATTGCTACGTGTTCAGCCAAGCTGCTAGCTTCAACTGGGTTAAGTATGTCTAAGGAGAAAGAACCGAGTGTGAAAACAATGCCGTTAAGCTCCTCAGCCAGATGCCTATACTCGTTATGCCAGTCTAAAACCATAAAAGGGTATCCGAGCTCAGCGAGCTCTCTTAAAACATGTTTCACTGTCGTCGTTTTACCAGATCCTGTTGAACCATAGACGGCCATATGCTTCTTGAACTTGTCTGCCTCAAGCCTAAACGGGATAATGCTTGAACCATTAAAAACGATTGACCCTAGGTCAATAGTCTCGTTGGTTTTAACAGGATCAGTGGAGGGTCTGTAGAGGGATGCGAGAAAAAAGAGATTGACATCAGGCATATGTGGTATAAGAAGTTTAACGGAGCCGTCTGTGTCGACTTGCTGGGTAACAGAATCATCCACCAGGATCCTTCTTAAGTATTTATGCAGCTCTTTTCCCCTAAGCCTGACGAGTTTTAACTCTGGGAAAACCGTGTTGTAGACAGACCTTATTTTTTCAAAATCTGTTTCAAGCATCTTCACCGCCTCATCAACACCTCCGCCTCCTATTTTCCTGCTGACTACGAGCAGCTGGGCGAGAAGAACATCCTCATCAGGGTTTCCAGAGGGAAGTATATGAGTCACGAACGTTATTGAGACGCCTGCTTTAAGAAGCCCGTTAACAAGGCCTTTGTTCTTTAAATAGAAGTCTTCCTCTACAGCCCCGATTCTACCCGATCCCTCCTCCGGAAGTATTGAAACCGCCCCTACTACAAGCTCTGACGAACCCGTTTTCGCAATAAAGTATTCTTCGTTTTCTTTGAAAGACAAGTGTTCAACTAGGCTCGGCCGCTTGTAAAGCAATAGAAGCACTACGAGGAGCAGAAGCATCATTGGGAGGAGGATAATTCTTGGCGAGGAAAGGCTTGAAAAAAACTGAAGGCTTGAAACGTTTTTCAGAATGCTTATCAGCAGTATGATTATTACGGCAATGTATGTCGGATCCAGCTTTCTATTCTTGACGTCAGACATTATTTAGGCAACAGCCAGCCGAATAGGCTTTGGCCTAGGTCGCCCACTTCCTCTATTAGAGAGTTGAAGAACCCTGATATGTTGTCCACGATTTGCTTTGAGACTCCGAAGACGGCTCCGAGCATAACTAGGGCTAATACTATCAGCAGACCCTCCTCTATGAGTTGTGACCCTTTTAACCTGGTTTTCAAGATTCTCTTCAATCCACTATTACACTATTCCTAAACAATTTAAGCGCCAATGGCTTCATCCGTTGATTTGCACCGCGAAGCCGCTGATCATGCTGTTAAAAACTAGGAATGACGCTGTGAAGCTTAACGCTGAGTAAAGCATTGTTTTAGCGAGACTTCTAAAGGCCAGGGAACGGTGGACAAGTAAAGAGATGCTTAACACATATAGGATGAGGGAAAGAAGCAACGAGAAATCACTCTTCAAAACGGGTGTGGCTGAAAAAGCTGAAAATGCGTTGAGAACAGGAGTTGCAGCTGAGAGGAAACCCATTAGGGAGGCGCTTATTATAAGCATTATTCTCGCCCTGAACCTGGCTTCTGAAAAAAGGGTTCTTCTCTCATTCTTTAAAGCCTCGTTTTCTCTGAGTAATATCACATAGCTTTTAAGGATCTTTTTAGCGGACACAGCGTTCTTGGCGAAAAGGCTTGAAGCAAGCCTGATTAGAAGCCTGCCTGTTTTGTCAAGCCCACTGGAATAGGAGATTAAGGTTTTCTCCATCAGATGCCCATTTATGCTGTTGTACACAGCTTTTTCGAAAAGACCACGGTAATCGGTTTCAAAATCTAAATCCGATAGCGTTTTGAAAGTGGAACTCTCAAGGTTCAAGTTTTCAGGGTTGTCCGCCAACTTCTCCATTAATGTTAAGTCGGCAGTCACCGAAAGGTTTTCAGCACCACCTTCCTTCTCCTGAGACAGGATTAGCGTGTAGACTAAGAGCTGAATTGAGAATGCGACATAAGGTTTAAGCTTTAACAAAGGCATTAAAAACGCGAGCGCTCCCAGCCCAATTACTAGAAAGAAGCTTGTTTTCCTCAACCTAGCAGAACACTCCTAATCCTACCAATCTTATTGAAAAAGATTTTGAACACCAGAATGCTTATGATAAAGAACAGTGAGAACAGTATGGTTGAAGCTTCCGGTGAAAGCCCGGAGGCTAATATTATTGGTATCGGAACGAGAAACACGTAGAAGAAGAATAAGGAAACTATGGAGTTAAGCTTCAACGTATACTCATGATATTTCATCCGGGCTTTCGACTCAAGGATTCTGAACAGCATTAGCGTTGCCTCAGGGTCGACTCTCTGCCCAGGAATGTTCTGAACCATATGAATAATCGCGTTCAGTAGATCCGGGTGTTTCCGAAGAGCTTTATTTAACACTCTCTGAATATCCACACCGTTCAGATTCTGTTTAAGACAATAATGTAGGACTGTAGAAAACCCTTCATAATTTTTACTTGAAATGTCACGAATAGTTCTGTAAAGGTTGTTGTACGCAGATTGAGCTATTATTATTTCAGCCATAATTGGAGTTATTACTTCGTAAGCATACTTATCGCCATCGTTAAAAATTTTCCTTAAAAACCTTTGCAAGATCATTTTCGAAAAACTCCTCCGGTCTTACCAAGCATTTCCACATGAATTTTTTGAACAAGTCTTCTAAAGGTGAAATTATCTGAAAAACGGTTCTTCTCAACTGCCTTCAAGATATCTTCATACTCTCCGTAAAGATTTTTCTCATCAATACAACTTAAACCAGCTAGTTTCCTGAAAAATCCCGAGGCTTCCAGTTCAGGGTGGCAGCACAACTCATCCATAACGGTACGCCTTGAAAATATTTCGATAAGGTTTGAATCCTCATCCATCACAGCTATTTCCCCGATAAACCGTTTAACAAAATTATGTGATTCAAGCCTTTTCATAACTATTAGCAGATCAAGCTCCGAAAGCAATATTTTAGTAATATTGTGAACGTCTACGAGTCTTTTAACGAAGCCCTTGCTGGAAGCAGCGTGCGCAGTGTGCATTATTCTCAGACCTGCTGAGACAGCGCGGAACATCGCCTTAACGTGGTTCCCGGTTTGAACTTCCCCTAGTATAAGGTAGGAGGGGGTCCTGTGAAGAGCCTTAACTATTTCAAGTGTCTTAGTGTTGCCGCCCTCCTTAGTTTCAAATGGCTCCACAACATACACTACTCTATGCTGGTCGAAGACTCTTGGAGGAAGTGTTTCCAGAGCATCCTCAACATGTACTATTCGCCACCACGAGGGAGCGAAATAGCTTAGAAAGTTGAGAAGAGAGGTTTTTCCAGAATTCGGCTCCCCAACGATAGAGATATTGGCACGGTTGAGAATCGCAAAGATAAGGAACGCTGCAGACTCAACTGAAAAATATTTAGATTCTAAAAGGTCTCTTAGGTGAAGTACATTCGCCACGTGTTTCCGTACATCTAATACACCTTTTCCCAATGCTAGGGGAGGAATATCTATCGAAACCCTCGTCAGAATCTTGTCGAAGACAATAGCAGTTTTAATCGAAGGGTTAGAGTAATCCAAGTTTAGGCCAGACTCTCGTTTCACAAGTGACACAAGGCTTTCAAAATCCCTTTCTTTAAATACAAGGTTTGTACTGAGCCTTCCGAAACAAGCATGGTCAACGTAAAGCCTCTGCCCAACGTCATCAACAAAGAAACATTGCACATTGCTATCGTTCAACAAGGGATATATCTTCGACAAGCCTATGGAGGAGTACACGGCATGTCTAACTATGGAGCTTGCCGGCTCCGCCTCTTCTAACTGCGTTAACACCCTCAGAAACCTTAAGCCGGTTTTAAACCTGTAGCTAAATATGTCTTTAAGCCTCCCGGTTCTAATCATTCTCTTAGAATAGGCGAGGCGCAAAATTTTTGAAAGCTCCTTCTCAACCCAGAAGTAATCGTCAGACTTGAAAAAAACCTTGTAAGAACCATTTTTAGTATTCACACAGTATAACAGGTGTCCAAGCACGTAGCTTTGTTCAGCCTGCCACGGGTCGTGGAAAACCCTTTCAAAATCCTGAAGAACGTGCTCAGAGAAAAGTTCGACAGATGTGGGAAACCGTAGTAAGGGCTTGGAATATACGCTTCCATAGAATGGCCTGACGGAAAGCATTCGTCGAGCAGTGGTTAAATCAAGGCTATTCTCCTCATGTTCCTTTAAAAGTCTTTTGTAAATTTCTTTCTTCTCCTTTTCAATCTCCCTAGAGAAACCCTTCAACAGTCCAACATATTGCTCCCGGACTTCAAGCAAACGCCCCTTAGCACGCACCAGTATTCTTTCCGGCTTGAAATAAGTGAGCTTATGCATAATGTCGCAGATAAGCCACGGATCCGTTGCCTCGGATTCCGGATATAATAGGTATAAGGTCCTATCCCCATCGTCCCAAGCCCATTTCTTCTCAAAGCCAGCATGGAGAAAACCCTGTTCAACACTGTTCATTTCGGAGCAACCTTTAGGAGCTCGCGCAACTCCCAATACTTCTTCTCAAGGTTTAAAATCTTGGTGTTCAACTTACCTACGCTCACCTTTAAATCCTCTATCTCTTGAAGTATTGCGTTAACCAGCAGATCATCTTTGTGGATCAATCCTGTTCTGAATTAGTCAAAAGAGGGTATTTATTCGCCAATGTTGATGAATATTGGAG
>JAOAJQ010000037.1:3120-9567 GCA_026414125.1 Thermoproteota archaeon | reverse complement strand
GTGTTAAGAGGTTTACTCTCGACTTAACTCTCTTCCTAAACAACACTTACGTCTCGCCGGTTCAGGAAAACATGTCCATACCATACATCATACTTTTGACCATCTACGAGGCGGGTGTGAAGACGGGAACCTACGAGGTTTCCTCAAGCTTCTACACGGGGGTGGCGCAATGTCCTGATCCGAAGCCTTTGGTCAACCTTATAAATGAGAAGATTAGTCCAATAGTTCAGTTTCTAATCATAATCATATCAATATGGCAGTTTCTCATTTTTGCAATAGCACTCAGGATTATTCACGAGTTCCAATGGGTTAAAGTTATACTTTTCGTTGGTGCATATGCTGCCGCAAAGTTCTTGCTTCTCGGCTTTACAATATGATTGCTGAAAAAATTCAGAGCATTTCTTCTAAGCATTTTACGTATGCTTCCGAAACATCCACCCCGGTACAGTTTCTAGTGTTAATGTAGAAGTCTGGACGGGAATTAACCTCTATGAAGTAGACCTCTGCATCTTCCAAAACCTCTTCAAGAAAGTTTCTAAGCTTAACGTACTCCGGTGTTCTAAACATTTCTTTAAACGCCTCATCCATTTTACCCCTGGCCTCCAGAAACTTCTCCTCCGGAAGCCTGACGCTGCCTGAAAAATACTCCTTAAGCCTTTTAACCCGCTCGTGAACGGGTGCAAGATTCCTCGCATATTCAACAACTTTTTCAACTGTTTCACTATTCGCCTCAGGTATTGCATCAACCCCGAGTACACCTATTTTTCTCGAAACGGCTGCAGCAGCCTTGGCAGCCTCGTTCTCAATCTTTCTAGGGATACTTACGCCTACAGGCACGGCACCTAGTGCAGTATTCGTCGCAAAAGCCTCCTTGGAGGAAGGAACTCTGGCTAGAGACGCTATGCAGACGTGGTTAGCCCCATCGTAAGAGGCAACTACCATTCTCAAGTCAAACGCCTTATTAACGAGGCCCTGTACCAGCAGGCCTGAAGGACTGTCTAGGTTTCTAACCCATCTTTTGAGCACGTTTTCAAGCTGCTTCCTTTCCTGGATCAGCATGACGTTTCTTCCACGACTGCCTCTCTCAGGCTTAACAACTAACGGGTAGTTGAATGAAAACTCTATAGCTTCAACTACTTTCCTAATGTCTTCAGCCCTGTATACTAGTTTCTCCCCCTCCTTTTCCACGGCGAAAGGAACGTACGCGGTCTTAACGGTTTTAACTCCGTTTCTAATGAACTTTGGAATAGTGAACGTTTTATTGTTGCAGACGGTCTCAACTTCAAAGGCATTTATCACTCTACTGCCTTTCTCCTCCAGCAGGAACGATGCTCTTTCCCTTCTCGCTTTAGACTGGCACCTGTTTATAACCGGAGAGTATTCTTCAATATCCCCAAGCATGTTTATCGTTACTGCGAAATTTATGTTTTCAAGCATTATTCCCTTTTCCCTAGCGGCCAGTTTTATCCCTGCTTCATCGCAAGTCATAATGTCGTAAAGTATTGCGGGCTTCAAGGCTTCCACCATACTCCCTCAACACTTTTTCTCAAATCTTCAACTGCTTTCGCAACATTATCAGACCCGTATATTGCGGAGCCAGCTACAAGCATCGTTGCACCCGCTTTAACCGCTAGCGGTGCAGTATCAACGTTCACACCCCCGTCGACAGCAATATCCACACTGCTCAGGCCCTTTGAAAAAAGGCTTCTCCTTACCGCGGTGATTTTTGGAAGTGTTTCAAGCATGAATCGTTGAGCACCAAAACCTGGGTTAACAGTCATAACCAGGACGAGATCTATATTGTCAAGCAGCCTCATGATTTTATCAACCTTCGTAGGAGGGTTGAGAGAGATCCCCGGCTTAATTCCAAGCTCTCTAATTCTCCTTATAAGGCATAAAGGCCGGCGAGTAGACTCTATGTGTATGGTCAGAATATCAACCCCCACCTTAGCCATCTCCTCAATAAACCACTCTGGCTTATCAACCATAAGGTGAGCCTCCAATGGCAGCCTCGTCTCCTTCCTTATGCATTTAACTACAGGCGGGCCAATAGTCATGTTAGGCACAAAGTGTGCATCCATAATATCTATGTGAAGCAGGTCAACCCCTGCTGACTCTGCCAGCTTAATCTCCTGAGCCAGCTTGGCGAAATCCGCGGACAGTATTGATGCAGCAATCTTAACTCTCAAAAAATACCACCCTTTCTTTGTTTAAATATTTTTCAAGCGTCAAGCCAGTATGATACATGAGGTATGTTGATGCTTTATAAAGTTGTTGCGGAAAACAGGTTTAACACAGTTATAAACAAGCCTAAAAGTCTGGAGGATTCGTTTAAATATGCATCCTTAAACAGGCGTCCTAATCAGTGGCGTTGGAATCGTTAACGGAATGAGCTTGTTTACAACAAACCATACAGTTTATAAGGTTGACGGTAGACGATGAGAAATGTTTGGAAGTGTGTAACCCTCGCCAGAAGTGCCCACGGAGATTAAAAAGCTTAGGGAAAGAAGAGGAGCAATGATGAGGAAGCTTAAGAGGCTACGATAGTTGAAGACTGGAGCATTGCCGAGGACGCATCTAACGCTTAGCAGCTGTTAGAGGAGGATTTAATGCAGGTGAATGAGAGGCTGAAAAACTAGTGAAACATGCCTTCTTGCGAAACAGGCCTCGCAAGGTTGTCAAGCCGGCATGCGACTAGCCCCATAAGTTCATCCAAGCCTTTACGCAGTCTTGCGGAAACTACGCAGTAAGGCAGGTTGTGGATAAGAGGATACGCTCGGTCAATCTTCAACCTTACTTCCTCATTGCTCGCTGCAAGGTCACACTTGTTGAAAACAACCAATATCTTCTCATCCTCAACCTTCAGGCTTCTAAGAATATCAAGGCAAGTCTTAATCCTTAGGAGCAGGAGGTCTGAAGGATCGCTTACATCCACGGTGAGCATTACAAGGTCTGAAAGCCTTATGTCGTCAAGCGTCATGCTGAAAGACGCGATAAGCCTGGGATCTAGGTCTAAGACAAACCCTATCGTGTCAACCAGAAAAACCTCAAGCTTACTATTGGGAAGCAGGTAGTACTTACTGCTTAGCGTTGTGAACGGCCTTGGACTAACGGGTTTACTGAGGTTTGTGAGAGCGTTGAAGAGCGTTGTTTTTCCAGCATTATAGTAGCCGGTTATGCAAACCGTAGGAACACCTATCTCCCTCCTTCTTTTAAGCTGGGAAAGCTTTTCAAGCCTCCTCTTTTCAATCTCTGCCTGAATCATTGACCTCCTTTTCAGAAGGCTTGCAACGGTCTCGTGATAAGCATACTCTCCAAGGCTCCTAGGACCCGGATGCTCCCTTCCAGTCTTAAACCTTATTGATGCCAACAGCTTCTGATATGGTATTTCCTTCAAAAGCCTGGCAAGCCTTATCTGAAGCTTGGAAAGCCTGTCTGAAGAAGAAATTTCAAAAATCTTAAGCGTCAAGTCATACCTGTCCAGCACTTCTAAGCCTAATATTTTTTCAAGATTATACTTTTGCTTGCTGGTCAACACGTTGTAAAAGATCACGCTTTCAACACTGTTTTCAGCAACCTGCTGCCTTATCTCCTCCAGCTTGCCTCTCCCAAGCATAAATGCAACATTCTCCTTCGGGCTCACCTGTATGGTTGAACCAGCAACAGTGTAGCCGGCTGCAGTACTCAGCTCTCTCAGCTCACCAAGCCTAATCCTATAGAGGTGGTGGTCGTGAGGATCCGTCTTAACCATGCAGAGCCAAGCTTTCAAGCTGTGTTTTCAACTAGTGTTAAACTTCCCTTCTAATAAGCTTTAAAGCCCCAGTTCCATACGTCCTACGGACGAACATGCCTAAGAACATGCATTCACTAAGGCTTAACCGGTTGCTTCCACCCTGTCTGATCGACAGGTCTGACTATAAGACTATAGACTGGGAGAAAGACGGGAAAACAATTCTACGAAAGATCTCCATGATAGAGAGATGTCTACCTGTTAAAAGCGTAATCGACTTCGGGGGAATGTGGGAGGTGGACGGCCTGTATTCCAGGGTATGCAGCGAAAGGTTTAGAATAGCTCGAGTAACCATGGTTGACAAGTATGTGTCGGAAAACTGGATGCGAAACCCTAGTGTGAGGAATGGTATAGATTTTAGAAGAGGAGATTTTTCAGACGACGAGTTCATGTCCACTCTTGAAGAACCCTACGACCTTGCGTTAGCCTACGATGTTCTCCCTCACCAGATGGATTTAATGCACACCTTAAACCTAATGTTGTCAAAGACGAGGAAATTCTTCCTAATCTCGCAACCCATACTCCCTGATAAAACGATGCCTTTCCGCAACAGCCTAGTCCTACTCTCAGGCTCAAAGGCTTACAGTCTAATCCCGTTTAGAGAAAAATGGGCTGAAGAAACAGGTTACTGGGCTAATTTTTCAGACGCCACTATAACAGATACGAGCCACTGGCTATGGGGCATGACACCCTCGTTTATAGAGAGCATTATGAAAAGTAGTGGTTGGGAGCCTGTTTATGAAGAGTTTTGGCGAGGCTGGTTGCCTAAATCCTCGAAATGGAGGATATGCGGCTTAATTTTTAAAAAACGTTAGCGCCAGTATGAGGCGATGAAAAAGTTAACCGACAATAGGCTTGTTTTAAGCAGTTGCAGTAAAAATGAGTTTGCTCAGTATTCAATCAGCAGCGTTTCATAGAGCCCAAGCTTCGGCAATACGAATCGTAAAAAACCTTCTTTGAAAGACCATTCAAGCGATTTTTCGAGAGTGAGAGCCTTAACTATTCGAGGCTCCTCCTTCGACCTTATTTTGAAGGAAATATTCTCTACTGGGAAAACCCTGTTGAAAGGCCTTCGGAGAGCGTATGTAAAGTTCACGAGATGAAGCATACGATAGCCCCCTCCTCTGAAAACAGTTATTTCTACAGTCTCAGGAGCATCAGTCTCAAAGTCGCTCACGCTCCCACCTGCCCATTTAACAGAGTTTTCAATTATCTTAAGATAATCAAGAAACCCGTTATTCCAGTATTGTCCTGCAAACGTACATGGGAAGTAGACAGCCTTTCCTCCTCTAAACTCTGATGCTACGATTGTTGGGAAACCTGTCTCAGGAGTAAGATCTCCGTATCTGGCTGGAGCAGGCTCCAGCTGTAGGCAGACTGGTAATCCTGTAGAAACAGTAGTTTGAAGGACGAATTCCGGGCTTGGAAGTATTCTAAGACCTTCAGGAGTAGTCTTAAACTGAGGCACGCCTGAAACCAGTTCATGCTCCTTCTTGATTATCATGTAGTCCCATCTTAAAGGCCCAATAACCTTGTCTTCTACTGATACTCCGAATACTTCGGAGAGAGCCGGGGAGTTCCTGCGATAGCCCGTCTCGTCAAACATGGAAGTCTTGTAGGTTGCAACCAACCCGCCCCCCGACTCGACGAAAGACCTGACTGATTCAACCTGTCTACTGCTCATGCATGCCACGTTAGGCAGAATAACCAGGCTGTATTTTTTTAAATCCTCACTGTTAACGTTTAAATCACTTATCAGGTCAAAAGGAACATGAAGGCGGAGCAGCGCCTCGTAGAAGCCCCTCGCCTCTTCAACGGTTTTCTTCTCGCTTTCAAACTTCCATGCGGCTATTCTCTGCGCCTCAAGGAAATCACCTGCTTGAACCCCTATGGTAGCAGGTTTCTCCATCTCAACCCTTGCCTGAGCCTCCTCAATGCCTGCCTGAGGAGGAATTTCGAAGAAGAAGTCACCTGTCCTCCTAGACCAGACTAACGCTACTCTAGCATCAGACTCCGCCTGCTGGTAATAATCTTCATACTTCCTCGCTGTGTCGAAGAATCTTTTACCTTCTTCAGTCGCTTCCCTAGCAAAACCATGGTCCTCAAACATGTCAGCCCCGTTCGCCAATCCCTGAACCTTGCCCAAGAGGTATTCGACCTCAGGTATCCTCTGTCTAAACCACGGCTGATGCGACGCGGCTAGGAACAGGCAGAAAGGCTTCTCCCTCTTAATGGAGTTAGCCAGCTTGGTTGTCCAACCCTGAAACCAGACTGGAACACTGTTCGGCAATGTATAGTACTGGTAGCTCTCCATCCCTATGATGCTCTGACCATCATACGAGTCTTCAGCGCTCAGTGCGAAGCTCCACGAAGGCCATACTTGGCCACTGTTATTACTGTAAAGAAGGGTTTCAAACCCTTTCTCCCTAAGCTTTCTCTGCCCGTCCTTCAAAAACCTTGCAATAGAACTATACCTGAATATTATGAATCTCCTCCACACCGGGTCCCTCCAATCCTCTCTAAGTGGAATCGGGAAACCATGCTCCTGCTCAAACATGCTTCTGCAATGCTTGCAGTAACACGCGCCAGGATAGTAAGCAGGCCCGTCTAGGAAGATCACGTCGACACCTCTTTCAGCGACCTCTAAAACTGTCTCT
>JAOAJQ010000037.1:0-3110 GCA_026414125.1 Thermoproteota archaeon | reverse complement strand
ATCCCTATACGGCGTGTTCACGCACATTGAGAAACCATGACCATACAGAGTATCAATAGGCTTCCCGTCTGATTTCACCTGAGCCCAATCACTATGCTTAGAGTAAAACTCGTCACCATAGTAGTGAACATTCAGATATGTTCTAGTTCGGAGACCTTTCCGGTGTGCAGCCTCAACCTGCTCACGAAGCAGGTCTCTACCGCCAGCCCCCTCCCATTTAGGCAGTACCTCACTATCATAGAGGGCGAACTCCCTGTTTATATCCCCCTTGTAGGAGACTACTTCCAAAAGATTGCAGTTTCTTCTAGACGCTTCCGCCACAACCCTCTCAATATTCTCATGGCTGAAATCTCCATAATCCCCCCAAGTAAGCCATATGAAGCGGTTCTTCCACCATTCAACCATAAGACAGGTACTCATATGACTGGGCAAAAAGCTTTCCGGTTAAAAAGGCTTGGGAAAACCTATTTCATCGAGCTTTCAAGCCGTGACAAGTAGAAGCATCCCGCTTGTAGCATGCACCTTTCTTCCGGAGGCTTAACGATAAAATTAGAGGCGATTCAGGATCTCAGAGAAGTCCTCGCTGCTTAGTCTCCACCCCATGGCCCCAACGTTCTCCTCCACGTGCTCCACCCTCGAAGCCTTGGGGATGGGAACCACGGGCTCGATGCAGATCAGCCAGTTTAAAGCAATTTGAATAGGCGTTTTACTGTATTTCTCTCCAATCCTCCTCAGCAGCCTGTTTCCGGAAAGAGCTCCCTTCTCAATAGGAGTATACGCCATGTAAAGCATCCCCTCTTTCTGAGCATATGGGATCACGTCAGCATAGTCCTTTCTGTAGGTCGGACTGAACCTGTTTTGAACGGCAGCAATATCTGTTTTCTTTAGACATGCTCTAGCCTCTTCAATGCTTTTAACGTTAAAATTGCTTAACCCGATATGCTTAACCATACCCTTGTTAACAAGCTCCTCCATCGCCCTCATCGTCTCACAGATCGGGAAGCTTGAAGGCCAATGGAGAAGGTAAAGATCTATAAATGTTTCAAGCCTATCCATGCTTCTCTTAGCAGCCTTTAAAACACCCTCGTAGTTCGCATTAGTCGGCCAAACCTTAGTCACTATGAACAGCTCATCTCTGTCAAAGCCTTTTATAGCCTTGCCGACAAGCTCCTCAGCCCTACCGTTGGCATACATTTCAGCAGTGTCAATCATCGTAGCGCCCAGCTCAATCCCACGTTTTAGCGCAGCTATTGAAGCATCATCCATATATCTGTCCTCCCCCATCCTCCAGGTTCCAAGACCAAGGCTCGAAACACTTCGTCCAAGCTTTTTGAAAAACTTGATATCCATGTTGAGAGAGCGGCTGCTTCGAAATAAAAGCTTTACTCGAAAAAGACTCCGAAAGAAACTCGCCGTTCGGAATAAGCATAAATAGAGGACTCTGGAGAAGGACTCGATGTAAAATGTATCAGGCTAAGAGTTTTGAACATCTGCTCGGACTTAAAGGCTTTAGCGACCAACTTCTCAAAAACCATTTCACACTTTACCAAGGGTATGTTAACAACACGAATAAGCTGGTAGACGCGTTGGTAACGTTTCTGAAAGACGGGAAGACCGGTACGCCTGAGTATGCCGAGCTGAAACGCAGGCTCGGATGGGAGTGGAATGGAATGAGGCTTCACGAATATTACTTCGGAAACATGACTAAGAACAGTGTAGAGTTAAACAAGGATTCTAAATTATATAAGAAGATTGTCGAAGACTTCGGCTCATATGAAAACTGGGAAAAAGACTTTAAAGGGGTTGGAACAATGCGTGGAATAGGTTGGGCCACGCTATATTATGATCCGGCAGCAGGAAGATTGTTAAACGTGTGGATTAACGAGCATGATGTGGGTCATCTTGCCGGGGCGGAACTCATTCTAATAATGGATGTTTTCGAGCATGCATACATGATAGACTACGGTTTGAAGCGTGCAGACTATATAGAGGCTTTCTTCAAAGCAATAGACTGGAAAACTGTTGAAGAAAGATTTGAAAAAGCAGCGTTCAGGTAGATAACAAACCCAGTGTTTTTCTCGATATTATAGGTATTTAACCGAGTTTTCAATACGCATTTTTCAGAGTAAAATGTCTAGAATCGTTTAACTATTCGTTTTTAGACAGTCTGTTTGAACAATAAGCGTCACCGTGGAATATGGATTACTAAAGCAAAAACGATTAAAAAATATGAAACATTTGCTAGCCTGTATTAAGGGCTTTACGACCAACTAATACTTCCTGTGTTTCTGGAAGCACTCCTTACAATAGACAGGCCTTCCCTCTGTGGGCTTGAAGGGAACTTCCGCCTCCTTCCCACAGTCCGAGCAAGTTATCTTGTACATTCTCCTCGGCCTGTCTCCGTATCCTGAACTCAACTTCTTCACCTCCTCTATCTTCGGATGCTCGTTTCCCCTGGAGAAAACAAGCAGTCCAGCCTAAGCCTGTTGACACTCCCTTTTAAACATAGCTCTTGAACCCTGTCTGCTTAAAAAGGCAGGAATATCTTGAAAACAGCGTTTCGAAGCTTTTTAAAAACTTAAAAATCTAAAAAGAAGATTGTTAAATGAAAAATGGTTTCCTGGGGAAGAGCGTTTAAAGCAGCACTGGTTCTCCTTGCCTTCCTAATAGTTTGGGGGCTGATTGGAACAATAATCATGTTTTCTGGCATCTTCACAGGCCTGTTTGGACAAGTCTTCAATATCAGCGATGAACCCCCATACTTCACCGTCAACTGGGCAGCCTTAGGAGCAGGCGCCATACTAATGATAATCGGCATCGTGATAATTATGCTCGGATCCTGGGCCTCCATCTTCAAGATTTTCACTGAGCTCATAGTTGAAGAGGTTAGGAAAATCCTCTCCACTACCACTCCAGTTACCCCGACACCAACCACAACACCTACATGCCCCAAGGGCGGCCCCCCGTTGACGTACGTGCAGCAGTATCAGAGATGGTACTGCCCAACCTGCAGAGAGTACCAGTAAATTCAAAAAATCTTTTTTAGGCGTATTGCAAACCGCTTAGCTTCCTCCAGTTCCTTCTCCCCGGGTTTACCCTTATTGATCCCG
>JAOAJQ010000036.1 GCA_026414125.1 Thermoproteota archaeon | reverse complement strand
GCCTGCATGTATGCGTTAACCATGATCCTCTTAAGGCCTGAGTCTTTTCTCGGTAGAACTACGCTCGCCGGAAGATACTTTACATTGTATCCTGAAACCAGATTAGTGTTCTGCATTTCCCGAGAGAGGTTTAAGTCAGCATATCCTCCTTTCGTATAGTCGTCGGAGATCCATGCGTAGCTGGCGTTCACAGGCTTTAAATCATACCCTATGGCCGCCATCCATGTCCATTTAGCCTCGTCCCCCCATGTTCCAATATACCAGTGCATCGGAAGCGTCGTGAAAACAACGATGTAGGAAACATTGTATTTTCTCAACATGGGTATCGCAACAGTATCGTTGGACATGAATATTCTCCCGACAACCGCAACCTGTGTAGAGTTTATCGTTGCGTTATCTATTAGGGTCGGCCTCTCACCCAGAGAAGTAATCCAGTAGCCATAGTCCCACCATGAAAGGACCACTGAGCCTGGAGGAGTATTATACCGTATCCATGTTAACGCCTCAATCCAGTCTGGGAAGGAGCCCGGATATGGAATTGAAGAGGTTGGAAGCGATGCGCCGCCCTCCTGCTGCATGTGAGCAATGCCTGTGTTAATACCGTGGTAACCCATGTAAAGTATTAAGACGGATGCGAATATCACTCCTAGGATGTTTCTTCTGCCAGACGTAGCGACTCTCCTGCCCATTCTAATCCTTTCGGAAACCGCAGGATAGGATAGGCTTATGAGCGACGAGCAGCCTATTGCAGCTATGAGCGACACAAATGGAGAGAACACTAGGCCTATCCTCACCATCATGTTCGCAAAGTAGAGTGAACTCAGCCCTGCTGATAGTATGAAAAGCCTGTTAAGCCTGTCTCCACGCAGGACACTTAAAACTGTTCCAATCATAAACAATAGTAGTAGGAGCCCGTGGTCTAGAAAAAGGGAATACCATGTACTCATCTTATGTTCAGCCACTGATTCAACTATTGGCTGCTCGAAACGGGCTGATGGATTTATCACGGCCATGAGTTTGCCTAGAAGAGAGGAGAATAACCCTGTGTTGAAGAGAAGTATGGTGGCAGATAGACCGATTGCAATGAAGCCTGTTAGAACAGGGAGCGTAAGCGACGACTCCACTTTTTTAAGATATTTCATTAGAAGTATGATTACGAAGCCTACGATTACCGCAATATAGTATATTGAATATATGGCGCTCTCCCCGGGTCTCGGAAACTGGACTGCAATAAGCATTGAGATACCCATAGTTATCGTGAAGGAGATTAGCGTTCTCTCCGTCGAACCGATGTCTAGGAAAAGCGCTACGAGCGTTGAAAATAACGTAATAAGCCCAATCATGTAAACGTAGGCAGTCCAAGAAATGCACAGGTAGCCTAGAACCAAGCCCGACAGCACAGAGAATATTATGACTCTAGTTAAAGCCTCCGATTTGACTGATTTAAAATAGAGGTATGCAGAGATCGCTATGAGAGGTATGCCTAGGCTCTCGTGTTTGAAAAAACCCATGTGAGTCCTGTCAATAAAGCTTCCGTTGAAAGCTAAGAGCAGCATCGCAAGCAGACCAACCCAGTCGTCGCCCGAAATCTCCTTTCCCATGAAGAATATAGCGGCAACAGCCAGCACCGATACGAAAGGAGGGAAGACTATTGCCACATCCATCAGGGAGAGTGAAACACCCAGCATGTTAAGGAAAGTGTGGATAGCGACCGCCGCTAGTGGGAGGCCAATGGGCGTAGAGGCTGCAGCGGCTCTGCCGTAAGGATACCAGCTTAAAGGGTCGACCCATTCTAAGAAGGCGTGGATACCGTTCTCCATTATATATTCTGCACTACGGTAATGCCAGAACGGGTCGAACTCTCCTAAGTAGAATCCGAGAGGGAGGTTGTGGAACCTTATGGCTATAGACATTAGTATGATGGCGATAAACATGGATGTTTTAACATAGGATTCAAGGCTAATGCTGGGCCTGAATCTCGAGGCTTTTCCAAAGACCTCCCTGACCCTTATCATTTTTTACCCGTCTACCTTTCAATTTCGGCCTCGGAAGGAGGTATAAAAATCTATTTTAGACGTGAAAATTTTAAAAGCGGAGCGTGCAAAAGCGATTTAAACATCAGTCTACGGTAGTAGAAACCTTGTCCAAGTATCTAATAATCGCTGAAAAGCCGGAGGCAGCGAGAAGGATTTCCGAGGCTTTAGACTCAAAGTCGAAGCCCCAGAGAATAGGCAGAGTCGTGCCCTCGTTCATCGTTAGAAACGGGGATTCGGAAATACTGGTGACAACAGCCCTAGGCCATCTGTATGAGCTAACGATGAGAAATCGAAATAGGCTGGCTTATCCTGTCTTCGACTACGAGTGGGTCCCGAAGCATATCGTTGAGAAGAACAGGAAGCTTGAGAAATGGCTTATGGAGATGGGCAGTATTGGTGACGGTGTGGACTACTATGTTAATGCGTGCGACTATGATGTTGAGGGGAGTCTAATAGGGTATAATGTTCTAAGGTTCCTCTACAAGATCCAAGAGGAGAACAGGGTTTTCAGGATGAAGCTTTCAACGTTGACGAAAAAGGAGATTCAGGAGGCTTTTCGAAGAATGAAGCCCGGTTTAGACATGGGCCTGGTGAAAGCAGGCGAGACCCGCCACATAGTCGACTTTCTCTATGGGATAAATCTCTCCAGGGCTTTAACCCGATCTGTGACGCGTTTTGTAAGAACACCCTATGTCCTCAGCGTCGGTAGAGTGCAAACACCTACTTTAAACCTGCTTGTTAAGAGGGAGATCGCTATAGAAACCTTTATCCCCACCCCTTACTGGGTTTTAAAGGCGGAGATTATAATCAACGGTAAGATCTACGAGGCAACGCATGAGAGGGACAGGGTGAATATTCTTTCGGAAGCGCGGAGAATTGTTGAAAACTCGGATTCTAGGCAAGCTTTGGTTGAGAAGGTTGAAAGAAAGATTGAGACGGTAAGCGTCCCTGAGCCATTTGACTTGACAACTCTTCAAAGAGAGGCTTACAGCTTTTTCGGCTTCACCCCTTCAAGGACGCTCAGCATAGCTGAGACGCTTTACCTGAACGCTTTAATCTCATATCCTAGAACATCCTCGCAGAAACTTCCCCGGGAAATAGGTTACAGGGAGATCCTTGAGAAGCTTGCGGAGAATTCTGCCTACTCTAAGATTGTTGAAAAAATATTTTCTAAACATGTTTTAACACCTAAGCAGGGCGAGAAGGATGATCCGGCGCATCCCGCTATTTATCCTACCGGGGAACAGAAATCAGGGTTGAGTAGTGACCAGCTTAAGATACTTGATTTAGTAACTAGGCGATTTCTAGCGGCTTTCGACGATGATGCAGAGAAGGCTGTTTGCAGAGTCACTCTGAAGCTTGGTAATGAAAGATTCATCCTTAGGGGTAGCGAGATCGTTAAGAAAGGATGGTTAGAAATATACTCGCCCTATTATGCTCCTGAGGAGATGATAATACCTCCGCTTAAAGAGGGAGAATGCTTAACTGTTCGAAGGATTATTTCTGAGGAGAGGTTCACCAACCCTCCGCACCGCTATAATCCAGCGTCTCTCGTGAAAGAGATGGAGAGGCTTGGAATAGGAACCAAGACGACTCGAGCGGAGATAGTGGAGACCCTCTACAAGAGGGGCTATATAGTAGGCAGATCCATAGTTGTAGCCGACTTAGGGTTTAGCCTAGTCTCCGCTTTAAACAGGTTTTCACCGAAGATTCTCTCGGTTGAAATGACTAGGGAGATTGAGGCCGACATGGAGAAAATAGAGAATGGGCTTATCGATGAGGAGAAGGTTATAAGCCTAGCAAAGGCCGAGTTAACTGAAATACTCAGAGAAATAGAGGCTAATGAAGAAAATATTGGTAAACATCTTTCAAGCTCAATAATATCAATACTCAGAGGCAGGAACACTATTGGAAAATGTCCCTTATGTAGAGAAGGAGAGCTTAGGATGATTGTTTCAAGGAAGACTGGTAAAAGGTTTGGGATATGCACGAATGTTTTTAAGAAAAAATGCAGCCTCACAGTACCTTTGCCTCAGAACCCTAACAGGGTTTACGTTACTGAGAGACCTTGCAAGATCTGCGGATGGCCTGTGGTAAGGGTTATTACTAAAGGGAGGCCTTGGCTCCTATGCGTCAATCCTTCCTGCTCGAGTAAGACAGATCGTTCAGTAAAAAGTCAAGCAAACCGCGGTTTGAAAGAATGACACGTGCAACCTCCTTAACCCATTTACCCGTATAATCATTGTTCTCCAGTTTTCTAAGAAACTCCTCCGGTGTTAAATCACCATAGGCGTTCTTCCAATTTTCATAGTTCTTAATAATATTTCTATAAGCTTCCGAGTGAAGCCTGCAGAAGGGCAGTTTAGACCCTGTTTCAACATTCCTTCCACAGGCCATGCATTTTTCAGAACTGGTTTCCATCAGGCCTCCAACAATATATAGCAGTTTAAAACCTTTTTAGAAAAGAGGAAAGGCTTAAATTACTATTTCATGACAGAAATCCAGCATATGAACCCACTGCTGTTTCCAGAATACTTGATGGAGAAAATAAGGAAGTGGAGTGAGAAGGCGAGTGGAGTACGTAGAGGAGAATTTGTAAACATGGTCATCCTGATAGGGTTAACCGTCGCCATAGGGGTCTTCCTGTCAGGAGCAACCTATGTGATTACTTACTTTCAGGCGGTTCCATGGATGATAGATTTATCGTCCTATGGCTACGGCGTATACTTCTACATTCCTAGGGCTTTAGGCGATTACCTTTCGCAAACAGGCTTAGAGATGATTTACGTACTTATCTCCTATCTTTTCGCAGGAATGGGAACAATTCTACTAGTCAGAGGGTCGAGAACGGTTTCCCAGAAGAACACGATCATAATATTTGGAATAATTCTCTTAACAATGTCTCTGCTGATGATAGTTGGGCTCGATTACCTTAAGTCAACCGCCTTAAGGTAGACGAGCTGGTCTCACCACGGCACCTTCTTTATTTTAAGGAGAAAGGCTGAGAAATTTGAAACCAAATGGACTGCCGGTGTTAAAGCCATAATTATTATGATTGCACGAGGATCCAAATAATTCCAAGGCTGCGACAAGAGTGTTGCACCAAGCATAAAGTCAAACTGGTCGAGAACAGGTGCTGGATCACCCGGCTTTATCGAAAGCCTTCTTTTAATGAAAGCACCAGCCAGATCTCCCAGCAATGCCCCAAGACTTGTGAGAAACGACGCTATAACTGAATTGCCTACAATGCTTCCCGTGAGAGTCCCAATGACCAGGCCGAGGAAGAAGCCTTTGAAAGTTTTGCCACTTCCAAAGATCGGCCTACCATCTATGAAAACTCTTCCCAAATCGATTTGTCTCCTGCCTTTGAAAAGGAGTGCAGAGGCGTTGGCAGCATAGGCTGAAGAATAAAAAATCAGCCCTCGGATCCCTAGTTCAAACATTTCTTGGACAAGCATTCTCGTTGCACTCAAATACTTCACCAGCATCTTTTAATCCTTCTGGAAAAATGCAAATTCTAGTTTTAACTCCGGTTCTCCCACTTAACTCTCCAAGCGTCCCGCCAACACTGCATTTACGTATCTCCAAGATGTAATCCACCCAGTATAGAAAGATTCTTTTAGCCGGAATGTTGATCGAGCCGTTCAGTTCTTCACCTGGACCAATAAGAATAACTGTGCAACCATATTTTTTAGATAGGAATGAGAAGAAAGCGAGGGTCTTGTTGAGAAGATAAAGAATGTTGGAGTGGGAGGAAGAATCGTGCAACGATATTTCGCGGAGATATATGTTCGTCAGAGAGCCCGCTATAAGAAGCTTAAAGGAGCCCTTGTTAAGAAGCATTGCCTCTGATTGTTCAAGCGCTTTATCAAGCTCCACAAGGCTTTCAAACTTGGAAAAAATAATTCGAGAGAGATCTTGGGGGCTGAGGGAATACGCTTCTTTAACCATTGTTCTCATGTTAAAACCATCCAGAAAAAGCAGTGTGGAATCCTTATTCACCCTAATAAGTCGGAATATGAATGGGAAAACCCTAGAGTATTCTCCGTAGAGAAGAATCGTCTTACCGCTCAGGCTTACAGCTCCTTCTTCAAACCGCATATTCAACCTTTTACCTTAAAAAGGTCGTTTTCCAACGTATTAAACTCTTTTCCAACTCTTTCAAGAACCCTTTTAATCAGCATGATTATCATATAACCAGCATGGTTAGGATAGGAGACTACGTGAAGGAGCTTGGCGACGAGATTATCCTAGATTCGGAAAACCATCCTGAAGCTCTGGTTCCAATTATAATAAGGGAAAGTGACCCGCAGACCATTCTGTTTAAAGAGCCTTTCGAAGGCAAGGATCCGTTGATAGCAAACCTCTACTCTACTCGTGGCAGAGTGGAGAAGCTGATGAAAACTGAGAAGGGAACCTTGTTCAACCGTGTTTCCAAGGCTAAGCGAAACCCTGTTAAACCAGTGGAGAGGAACTATTGTTGGAGTGGAACGTCTGACTCCAGCAGAATTTCCAGATTACCCTTATTAAAATACTATAGGGATGATGCTGGAAAGTATGTTACCAGCTCCATAATCGTGGCTAGGGACCCTGAGGATGGCGTTGTCAACATGTCGGTACACAGGCTTCTATATCTTGGTTCAAACATGTTTGCTGTGAGGATGGTTGAGGGAAGACATTTACACCAGATATTCATGAAGCAGAAGGCTTGTGGAAGGGAATTGAAAGTGGCTATTCTGATCGGCACACCTCTGCACATAATCTTGTCTGCTTCAACTCAGTTGCCGAAAGAAGTTTCGGAGATAGATTATGCAGGAGCATTAAACAATAATCCGCTTGAAGTCACGTATTTTGACGGTGGCGACCTGCCAGTGCCCATTGAGTCCGAATATGTTTTTGAAGGCAGAATAAGGATAGATCTAACCGCTAGGGAATGGATGACCGATATACTTGGACTACCCGATAAGCCGAGGGAACAACCGGTTATTGAGATTGATAAAGTCTATTGGAATGAAAATCCGATTTACCATGCGATACTCCCAGGAGGGTTTGAACATAAACTGCTCATGGGATACCCGGCGGAAGTTAAGATAAGGGAGAGGCTTGTGGAAAACGATGTTGATATTAAGGATGTCTGGCTTTCAAGCGGCTCAGGAGGATGGCTTCACTGCTTCGTAAGCATTTCGAAGAAACATGATGATGAGCCTTTTAAGGTCATAAGGCTCGTGATGGAGGCACATGGTTCTGTGAAAGGAATCATTGTGGTAGATGATGACATAAACCCAGGGAGTTACGAGGATGTGGATTTCGCGCTGGCTACAAGGTTTCAGGATAAACGGAAGTTTTACTTTTTTGAAGCGATGCACGGATCCTCATTAGACCCTTCCAGTGACCAAGAGAAGCTGTTAACCTCAAAATGGGGCTTAGACTTAACCCTCCCAATCGGGATTGACAGGAAGCGTTTCTTAAGGAGCGAAATGTAAGTTGAAGAAACGTGTCACTAAAAAAGTGTTCAAAAAAATACTTGATTCAATACAGACTGGAAAGAAAAGATATATTAAGATATCGAGTGCACACCTCTCAGGAATTTCTTATCTGAATATTGGCGACGCTGGGCTCGAATTCCTCGAAGACTTAAGCAGATCAGGGTTAAAGTTTAAGGTTAGGACGACGATAAACCCCGGTTGCGTTGATTATAGCTCAGCTATTAAATGCGACCCAGAGGTTGTTGAGAAACAGAAGAGAATAATCCGAAGCTTGAAAAACATTGGGGCGATTGAGTCGCTCACATGCACACCTTATCTGTTCGACAATCCGTTGAAAAGAAATCAGAAAATAGCTTGGGCAGAAAGCTCAGCAGCATTATATGCAAATTCAATCATAGGCGCCTCAACAAACAAGGAGGGAAGCTTAACGGCACTGGCTTCAGCCATACTCGGTTATACTGTGCGAACCGGCATACATCTTCGAAATGGAAAGAAACCCAAGATTCGCTTCGAATATGAGGGTGAGCTTAAGGATGAGGTTGACTGCGGTCTTCTCGGATATGTTATGGGATTGAAAGCTGGAACTGAAATACCGTATCTCCAAATTAAAAAATGCATTGGAAGTATTCTGTGTTACAAGCAGCTTCTCGCGGGCTTCGGCACTAGTGGATCGGCACCCATGGTTTGGATAGAGAACCTCACACCAGGATTCTCAAGGGTGAAGAAACCCAAGAGAAAAATAATTATTGATAGAGCCGAGCTTGAGGAGGAGAAGAAGATTCTTTCCGAGGAAGCCCCGCTGTTTCACAGTAATAGGATGATCTTCGTAACAGGCTGCCCCCACATGTCTCTAGAGGAGATTAAGAGTTTTCACGAGGCTCTTAGAAACATAGAGAAGCTTTCTATGGAAGCTTGGGTTTTTACCTCTCGGAATGTTTATTCAGAGGCTTTTCGAAGAGGCTTATTGACTGATCTCTTTGAAAAAGGAGTTAGAGTGTTTAAAGACTCCTGCATCATGCATTGCAGCCTAAAGAACAGCGGAATACACGTTATTACAAACTCGGTTAAAGCAGCATACTACCTACGTGGAAGCCTTAGGCTTAAAACAACCCTGAAGTCTTTAAAAGAATTGGTTGACGAATACGGTGGTAAGTAGCATGATTCTAAAGGTCAAGGTTATTAACACGGGTTTTGCTAAGGGAGCTCTACTGATAAGCCGGCAGCCAATATCCTTCTTCGGAGGAGTAGATCCTTCAACTGGAGTTATAGTTGAGAAGAACCATCCCTTAGAAGGAGTGAATCTGTGCAGAAGGATTCTCGCGGTTCCTTCCAGCAAGGGGAGCACAGTAGGCTCCTACGTTATATACGGTCTTGCTAAAAGAGGGGTCGCTCCTTCAGGAGTAATACTTGGACAGGAGGATAATATAATATCCGCCGGAGCAATACTTGGTGGAATACCTGTGGTTCTAGCAGATATGCGGAAAATACTTTCATCGTTCGAAAATGGGGAAACAGTCATTCTTGACGCTAGGAGAGGTAGAATACTGAGACTCATCTGACACTGCTTGAAACTCAAAGAGATATTTTGAAAGAGTATGGCTTCTCGCCAAAAACCCTTTTAGAGGCTTTAAAGACTCTTTCCCTGTGTTCTGGAAAAGTGTATACTCTTGCAAGACCCATGAAGCCCTTCAAGGATTGAATCATCGGGGAAACATCGAAAACCGATTTAGGCATTCTCTCAGAATCCTCCCTTCCTATTATCTTTACGTCGAAGCCACTGTGTTTCTCGCCACTATAGTCAGGACGGTATGGCAGTGAGGGGACTGAAGGAAGGTCTAGGAAAACTAGCCTTGGAGCTAGACCAGCCTCCTCAGCAATTTCACTCTCAAGGCCTCCTCGCAGCGATGGTCTAGAGATTAAAGAGTGATATAGAGGATCCTCATGGTGCATCATTATCTCGAACACAGATTTTAGTAAATACCTGTTTAAATATCCAGTTACAAGTCTTTTAGCCAGCCTTGCCTCCTCAGTGGCTTCACCCATTGAGAGTATTCTCTGGATTACTGAATGATCGTCTAAGGAGATATACTCCTCTGGGTCTTTAAACCCAGTCAGCCCTACTGCATCGTCAACCAAGCTGTCTCTTATACACATCTCCG
>JAOAJQ010000035.1 GCA_026414125.1 Thermoproteota archaeon | reverse complement strand
GTGCAGGCTTGACGACGGGAGGATCGAGATTGAGCCGGAGCTGGCGTATGTTTTGAAGAATAAGGAGACAACAACTCCGGTTAAGCATTTGAAAATAGTCTTCAACGTGAGAGATATCTGGAGGATTGACGCGATTGGTAAACGCCTTTCGCTAAGACCCAGCTATGAGAAAGGTTTTCCAATATCTGAGGGCGCGCCCTTCCTAAGGATAAACGGAGCTATATGCCGCTAGCTTTCGGAAAAAAGGAGTGCGAAAAGTTTTAAAAACATTGTATGCAAGCAGACGCATGTCTGGGAAAATAAGGATCCTGGTGGCTTACGACAGCCATACTGGAAACACCGAGAAGATGGCTGAGGCTGTAGCTGAAGGTGCCAGAAAGGCTGGCGCAGATGTTTCGCTGAAAAGAATTTCAGAGGTGACTGTCGAAGACCTTCTGGAGAACGATGGCTTCGCCTTCGGAACCCCGACACACTGCGGAACAATGTCCATCAGGATAAACGAGTTTTTCACTAAGAACGCTATGCCGGCGTGGGGCAGGATGAGGGGAAAGATCGGGGTCGCGTTCAGCAGCTCCGGAGGCCTTGGAGGTGGGAATGAGATGGCCTGTCTATCCGTAATTCTAGCAATGCTGAACTATGGAATGCTTGTTTTCGGCATCCCCGACTACGTTGCTCCCGGCGTTACGCTGCACTATGGTGCGGTCTCCATCGGCAAGCCGAATGTGGAAGCTTTGAAGGCATGCAGGCTACTCGGTGAGAGGCTTGTGGAATACGTTTCAATAGTTAAAAACGGCATGTTAAACTCTAAAAGCTAGAATCATTTAAAAACCATATTCGGCTGAGGAAACAGTGAAAGCGTTGGAAGAGTTTGAAGAATCGTTGAAAGAGGCGCTTAACTGCAGGAGGTGTAAGCTTAGCGAGTCTAGGACGAGAGTAGTCTTCGGCGAGGGTGATTTGAAAACAAGCGTGATGCTGATAGGCGAGGCCCCCGGCTTCAACGAGGATAAGGAGGGCAGGCCCTTCGTGGGCCAAGCTGGAAAGTTTTTGAACGAGAAACTTTTGAAGGCAGCAGGACTTGAAAGGAGCAATGTTTATGTGACTAACGTTGTAAAATGCCGTCCCCCTGGTAACAGGGAGCCTACCGACGACGAGGTTGAAGCATGCTTCCCATATTTAAGCGTGCAGATAAGACTCATAAAGCCTAGGGTGATCGTCACGCTGGGCAACGTGGCTACGAACACGTTGTTCAGGAAGTTTAACATTAAGCCGGCTTCCATGAGCACCATTCATGGGAAAGTGTTTAACGTAAACACTTTGTCCTACGGAAGCTTCAAGATCATTCCATCGTATCATCCTGCTAGTGTGCTCTACAACCCAAGCATGTCTGAAGTGATCATTGAAGACTGGTTGAAAATAGGAACGATTGTGAAAAACCTTAAATAGGCTTTTTAGAAAGCAAAGACAGTTCTATAAAAATTTTTTACCCGCTTCTAGGGGAAACTTTTTAACCCCCTCGCAAGACATGGCCACAATAAGCTTCATGAGACAACTGGTTCATAACGGAGTGTTCATCCCGCCCTACGAATACAAGGGACTTTCAATAAGGGTAAACGGGGAGAGGATTAAGCTGACCCCTGAGCAGGAGGAGATGGCAATAGCCTTCGCTAAGCAGCCCCCTGAAAGGTTGGAAGACAAGGTTTTCGTAAAAAACTTTCTCAAAGACTTCTATGCCGCACTAAGTATTAACGGCTCAGCTCAGAATGACCCTATAGATTTCACCGAGGTTAAACAATGGGTTGAAGAGGAGAAACAGTTGAAGGAAAGAATGACGAAGGAGGAGAGGAAAGCCTTAAGCGAGAAGAGGAAGCTTCTGAGAGAGGAGCTTAAGCAGAAATACGGTTATGCTGTGATAGATGGTGAAAAGGTGGAGATAAGATATACAGTTGAGCCGCCATGCATATTCATCGGGAAAGGGAAGCATCCTTTAAGGGGGAGATGGAAGCCTAGGGTTAAGTATGAGGATATTACTCTAAACCTTTCCCCCGACGCTCCGACGCCGCCTGTTCCAGACGGAGGATCATGGGGTGGGAGGGTCTGGGATCCGGATGCCCTTTGGATAGCGAGGTGGAAGGATAAGCTTACTGGGAAAATGAAGTACATCTGGGTTGGGGAGACTGCTCCGGTTAAACAGGAGAGGGAGAGAAGCAAGTTTGACATGGCTATGAGACTCGAGGATAATCTTAGTAAGATAAAGCAGCTTGTAAGGAAAGGCTTAGAGTCTGAAAACGAGTTTGAAAGACAGGTGGCGACAGCAATCTTCCTCGTAGACCTTCTTAAGCTCAGGGTTGGAGACGAGAAGGATAGGGATGAGCTGGATACGAAGGGGGTTACAACCCTGACTAAGAACAACGTTAAGATATTGGGCGAGGACACTATTGAGTTCAATTTTCTCGGCAAGGCGGCCGTAAGGTTCCACCGCACGGTTAAGCTTCCCCCAGTTGTCGTCAGAAACCTCAGGGAACTTATTGAGAAGACTCCTGGGAAAAGGCTTTTTCCAAAGCTCAGGTCTGAGCATGTTAACGAGTATCTTTCTAAAGCCATGCCCGGCTTAACCTCGAAAATCTTCAGGACATACTATGCCTCGAAAGCAGTGCTTGAAAAACTGTACGAGTTTAAAACGCGACCGGAGGACCCTGAGTATAAGAAGCTTTTCATAGCGAAGCTGGCAAACCTAGAGGCGGCTAAGACTTTAAACCATAAAAGAACACTGCCCAAGAACTGGAGTCAACGACTCGAGAAGCAGGTTGGAAAAGTCAGGAAGGTTCTGAGCGAAATAGAGGATGTGAAGAGGATTCTCAGGGAGAAGCCGACTAAGACCCGTAGGAGAAGGTTGAAAAAGCTGAGGGAAAAGCTTCAGAAGGAAAGGATTAAGCTTGAATTGATGAGGAGAACTAGAGACTACAATCTTAACACGAGCCTGAACAGCTACATAGACCCGAGAATATATTTGGAGTGGAGTAGAAAAACCTCCTTCGACTGGAGCAAAATATACTCTAAGTCTCTGCAGAGAAAAATCTCATGGGCCCTTCAGACTCTTGAACAAGAAGAACCCCCTGTTAAATAAGTCCTTCAGCATTTTTCCAGATTCAGGAAAAACTAGGCAAGAAAATAACAGATAGCCTGCTTGAGGATTTTGAAGTTATTGCCATAAGGCAGGCGAGCCTAGCGAAACAAAGAACTATTCATCAAAAGCCATAAATGAGGAGATGCTTAGAACCCGGCTGGCCTTTTTCTAAACAAGCAGCCCGCCTTTAGAAACTCAGGGTATTATAACTCCCTTTATGTAGTCTGACGGTTTCTTAGACGCATATTCAAAAGCTTTCTGAATATCGTTGAGGATCCACTTGTGAGTAATAAGCCTCTCAAGATTAAACACTCCCTTAGAAAGCATTCCTACCGCTATTTTAAAATTCTCCCTCATGTCCTCTGCTCTAGAGGGGCTTGTCATTATTACTTCCAATCCTTTCGAATCCCATTCCCTCAGGTCTACTGAAACAGGGTTAGGATGGTAGCTGAATATCGCCAGCCTACCTTTCTGTTTCACCAACTTGGTTGCCAGTCCAACGCCCCCCGGGTTTCCAGTAGCCTCTATCACTATGTCAAACCCTTTACCCTCCGTTATGGCAAGTGTTTCCTCTCCAACATCCTTCTCCTTCGGATTCAAAGCAATGCTTGCCCCATAGTGCTCGGCAAGCCTAAGCCTCTCATTGATCACGTCGATGCCAACCAGGTTTCTTAAACACAGACGGCCCAACGCCTGAATGAGAAGCAGCCCCATGAAGCCGGTGCCAACCACCGCAACATTGTCGCCAAACTTCGGATTAACAAGCCTCACAGCGTTGACTACGCAGGCAAGTGGCTCCCCTATCGCGTATTCGAAGGGAACATTATCCGGTATCTTTTCCACCTGGCTTTCATTCACTAAGACAAAGTCAGAGAAGCCTGGGCCTCCTAATGCAGCAACACGGTCCCCCTTTGAAAATCTCGTCACGTTGGCTCCAGCTTCAACAACCTCCCCCGCGGGCTCATGGCCTAATGGGGAAGGTAGTTTAAACCAAACAGGATAGCCTGAGAAACCGTAAAGGTCACCGGTGCATATGCCGCAAGCCCTAACTTTGATCAGCACATCCTCCTTACCTAAGCTCGGGATTTCTTCTTCAACAATATCTATTCTCCCTTTTTCAACAAGGACTGCAACCTTTCTCCTCATGGGGTTACGCTGTTTTTTTAAACATAAAAAGTTTTTATTACTTGCCTTTTTTAGCATTCGACTCTTTAAAACCTAGGGTTTTATCAGAACCTTTATCGCCTGCTTCCTCCGGCTGGCCAGCCCGTTGAAAACCTCAACTATCTCGTCAAGCCTGTGAATGTGCGATATTACTGGTTTAAGCTTCAGCCTCCCTGAAGAGGCGATGTTCACAGCCCTTTGAAAAGTGTATGGGCTCCGGTAGGAGGAGAATATAGATACTTCCTTATCGTAGATCTCGAACGGCTTAACCTGCCAAAAATCATGCTCGGGAGCAACTCCGAATATCAGCAGCCTGCCTCCTCTCCTAGTAAGCTTGAACGCCTCGCCTATAGCTGAGGAGCTTCCGACACACTCGATTGAAACATCAGCCCCCATTCCTTCAGTCTCTTCTAGAACAGCCTTCTCAGGGTCTTCTTTCCCAATGTTCACGACGCGGGTTGCTCCAAGCTCCTCCGCCAGCTTAAGCCTCTCATCAACAACGTCTAAAGCAATGATCTTCGCTGCACCGTAGTGTTTAACCATTTGAATCATGAGCAGGCCTATCGGCCCGGTTCCGACAACCGCCACTCTGCTCGCTACAGGAATCTTAACGTTGTCAAGACCCCTGATTATGCATGCTAAAGGCTCGATTAAAGCAGCCTCCTCCATCGACATCCAGCTGGGAAACCTGTACACGTTCCGTTCAGGAGCCTTAACGTAATCTGCGAAAGCACCGTCGATTGTGACGCCTATTGCCTGAAGGTTTTCGCAGAAGAAGTTCCTCTCGCTCATCCTGCAGTATTTGCATTTCCCGCATACTATATTCGGCTCCACTACAACGCGGTCTCCGCTTCGAACAGTAACTACTTGAGAGCCTGTTTGAACAACGGTGCCTGAGAACTCGTGACCCAAGACTAATGGCGTGTTAACCTTCCACTCCCCCTTGAAGAAATGCAGGTCGGTGCCGCATATTCCGCATGCGCCAACCTGTATGAGAACTTCGTCTTCAGATATCTTAGGAATATCCTTCTCGACTATCCTTAGGTCTCCGACTCCAAACAGGGATGCAGCCTTCATGCTGAACTATAAGCAACCCATACATATAAGAGTTATTCGTTTGGCGAGCATCATTCGGAGCAACCGCGCCCGCGTAACCTCATCGTCTTTTACTCCTGTCGAAACATCTAAAAAGTTGACTATTGAAAAAATGGTTGTCCAAACAAACCCATAAACTTATATAATTGAAAAGAGTTAGGTTCTTCGAAATGAACAAGTTCCCGAAGGGATTCATGTGGGGAATATCCATGGCTGCCTTCCAATATGAAATGGGCGGTTCTAAAGTGTCTCTTGATTCAAACAGTGACTGGTACATCTGGCTTCACGACGAGAAAAACATAAAATCCAAGATTGTAAGCGGAGACCTGCCTGAGAACGGGCCTGGCTACTGGGACCTCTACAGGGTTGACCACGGCTGGGCTGAATGGATTGGTCTGAATACTTGGCGTACAAACCCCGAATGGAGCAGGGTTTTCCCCAAGCCGACCCGCGAGGTTAAGGTTTCAGTGGTTTCTGACAGTGAGGGAATAAAGGATGTGGAGGTCAGCGAGCAAAGCCTTAGAAAGCTCGACGATCTGGCTAACAAGCAGGCGGTTAAACACTACGGGAAGATTTTCAGAGACCTGAAGGAGAGGGGGATGAAGCTGATACTAAACCTCTATCATTGGCCGCTTCCAACATGGGTCCACAACCCTATAATAGTTAGGGATACTGGCCTTAAAGAGGGGCCGAGGGGATGGTTTGACGAAGACACCATTGTAGAGTTCGCCAAGTTCGCAGCCTACGTCGCATGGAAGTACCATGATATCGTAGACATGTGGAGTACGATGAATGAGCCGAATGTCACGTGGAGCACAGGATACTTGGGCGGTAATTTTCCACCAGGCTTAAGGAATGTGAACGCGGTTGCCCAAGTGGCTTTCAACCTTACTCAGGCACACGCCAGGGCATACGATCAGATAAAGAGGATTGTAGGAAGGAAAGCAAAGGTTGGGATAATATATGCTACGAGCCCCGCGGAGCCCCTTACAGACTCTGAAGAAGACAGGAAGGCTGCTGAAGCATGCGACGAGTATTCGACGAAATGGTTTTTCAAAGCCGTAATCGACGGGGTTTTAAAAACGGGTTTGACCCAGGAGGAGACGAAGAGAGACGATCTGGGGAATAGGGTTGACTGGATAGGGGTTAACTATTATACGAGGAATGTTGTCAAGCATATTGACAATCCTCCTTATTTTGAGGCTGTGAGTAACTACGGGTTCGCCTGTCAGTCAGATTCGAAGTCGGCAGCAGGGAGGCCCACCACGGAAACAGGTTGGGAGATACATCCTGAAGGAATCAGGAGGGCGCTAAGCATTTACAAGGAATATGAGAAACCGCTCATAGTAGCGGAAAACGGTATAGCTGACTCTAAAGACAGGTATCGGACATGGTTCATCGTCTCCCACTTGCACAATCTTTTGAAGGCTATTAAGGATGATGGTTTAAACGTGATCGGATATCTTCACTGGAGCCTGATAGACAACCTTGAATGGGCCTCTGGCTTCAGTAAAAGATTCGGCCTGATATACGTGGATATGAATACTAAGAAAAGGTATCCGAGGCCGAGCGCCTACGTTTACCGTGACATCGTTAAGAGCAATGTGATACCCGAGTATCTGTCGGAATACGCGAACTATCCTAACATCCTGGTTTAACAGGTTTCAAGCATTCTCTAAGCCCCGCAGCGAAACTGTTATCAGCCATGTGGAGGCTGCCAGCGAAGCGAGAGTCTCCTGTATGGCAACACTACGCTAGGGCCATTCAACTATCCAGACCAATATGGAGATGAAGCCCGGTAGGAAGGCAGTTGCACCCGTCGCCGGTGAACCCAAACGCTTGAAACATAAGCCGTATGAAAGCATGACGAGAATTATTGAGATGAAGAATATTGCTGACATCACCATATGTATTCTTCCAGCATCCTCCGGAAAGAAGGCGATGAGCACAAGGTCGAAGCCAGTGGCTGAAAGCAGGATGGAGCAGCAGAGACACTGCACAAACGGTATCCTATTGAGACGGATATGCCCGAATAATGCTACAAGGAAACCTGTGAAAACCTGTCCGAAATTATAAAGGTATGCGACCCATCCTTTGCGAGCAATATTTCCAAGGTCGCTTAAAGCATTGTTATACGGGTTGAACCATGAAGACAGGATTATTGAAGCCAATATGAAAAGCGCTTAAAACCCTGAACTCTGTGCTCATTTTCGGAAGTAACACTATTGCCTCTTCTCGCTTAAGCTCCTGCAGCTTCAGTCTCTGTTATTTGTTGATATGAATTGTATCCGCAATCTTTTCAACGTCACTCGAGTACTGTAGCCTTAGGCAGATTATGGTTCCGTATAGCCTTAAAACATCCCTTGACATTAAAGGCTTCTGGTCTATTAGCCATTAGACTCTACAAACTTTCTCCCTAAGCATCTCTCAACTATCACTTCTTAAACTTCGAATTTAGCCGAGGGGGAATCTCGTTGGTTTTTAGCCATGAGAATGCCATAATCCATAAATATATCTTGCAGATAGATAACTGCATGGGCAGGCTGAGGATTGGGCTACTAGGAGCTGGGTGCATAGGGGCAGTGCATGCAAACAGTATAAAGTCTATCGAGGAGGCTGAACTTTCAGCAATCGTTGACACAAGGCTTGAGAGGGCTAAGGCTTTGGCGGAGGAGCATGGTGTGGAGAAGGTTTACGAGGATTACGTGGAGATGCTTGACAGGGAGCAGCCGGATGCTGTGGTTGTAGCTACGCCAAACTATCTGCATGCGAAGATGACTATAGACGCGTTAAACAGAGGTGTACACGTTTTCTGCGAGAAACCCATGGCTATGAATGCTGGCGAGGCGGAGAAAATGGTTGAAGCTAGGAACAAGTCTGGAAAAATACTGATGCTCGGCATGTGTCAGAGATTCAGGAACGACTCTCAAGCAATTAGAAACATTGTTCTCAGGGGTGAGCTTGGCAATGTTTATTTCACTAAGATAACTCTGCTGAGGAGAGCAGGCATACCGGGAATGGGGAGTTGGTTCACCACTAAGGCTTTTTCAGGAGGAGGGCCGCTGATAGACCTTGGGCCGCACGTGCTGGATCTTGCCCTCTGGCTACAGGATTTCCCTAGGCCGGTTTCTGCTAAAGGATATACTTTCTCAAAGCTTGGGACACAGAACAAGTGTCTCGGAGGATGGGGGATACCTGAGCCCGGAGGGCCCTTCGACGTGGAGGATCTTGCAGTCGCCCTCATAAGGCTGGAGGAGGGTGGAGTCATGTACCTGGAGACAAGCTGGGCTCTTTACACTAAGGATGATACTTTTAACATCATATTGTCAGGGGACAAGGCGGGGGCCTCGCTCACGCCGCCCTGCAAGTTCACTGAGCTCGACGGCAAATGGGTTGAGACTGGAATAGAATGCCCGGAGGCAAACGTGTACTTGGAGGAGATGAAGCATTTCGTAGAATGCATAAAGAGGAACATGAGACCGGGACCATTGCCTGAGCATGGTGTTCTAGTCATGAGGCTTATAGACGCGATCTACAGGTCGGCCAGCACGGGTAAGGAGGAAAACGTGTAGCAGCCGAGGAGGCTCTTTAAAATGGGCCGCGGGAAGACCGGTGTCTGCCTAGTTGGATGCGGCTTCATAGGGTCGACGCATGCTGAGAGATGGAGGAGGATTCCGGGAGTCGAGCTCGTGGCGTGTGTCGACCTTGAAAGGGAGAGAGCTAAGTTTTTCGAGGAAACATATGGTTTTCAGGAGGGCGGGAACAATCTGGATCGTTTCCTGAGCCTAGACGCGGTGGATATTGTGGACGTGTGTACTCCGACTTACACGCATAGGGATATTGTGCTCAGATGTCTGGAGCAAGGTAAGCATGTGATTGTTGAGAAACCGATTTCTCTGAAACTGTCCGATGCGAGAGAGATGATTAAAAGAGCAGGCGACAGCGGGCTTAAGCTTATGGTTGCACACGTGCTCAGGTTTTGGGGGGAATACGTGGTGGCTAAGAGGCTGGTAACAGACGGCGAGATAGGTGAGCCTACCGTGGCACGGGCCTACAGGCAGTCAGCCTTTCCAAGCTGGGCTTGGGAAAACTGGCATGACTATTTGAACAAGGGAGGAGGGGTTTTCGTAGACATGAGTATACATGATGTTGACTTCCTGAGATGGTCTATGGGAGAGGTTGAAGAGGTTTACGCTCAAGGGGGGACATACGTTAGGAGAAACGCTTCCTCGCACGACTATACTCACGCCCTGTTGAAATTCAAGAGCGGAGCGATAGCTTATGTTGAGGGCAGCTGGATAATGCCTGAGGACTACCCGTTTACGACCTGTCTCTTA
>JAOAJQ010000034.1 GCA_026414125.1 Thermoproteota archaeon | reverse complement strand
CCTCTAAGACTGCTTCGATCTCGGCAGCGGGGAGCCTATGGTGCTCACCTGAGAGAACGGCGAACAGCCGCGCCCAGCCTGGTTGAACACTCAGAGCCAGCCCTTCTCCCTAAGTGTTCTGACCACGTCGACAGCTACGGAGATGTTTGAATACTTGGTTTCCACCGTGTCTGAGGAAACCACGCTTGAAGCACCAGCATTCACAATCCTCTCGTAAGCATCACCTATGAAAAGACCGTGAACACAAGCCACTGATATTTGAGAGGCGCCTTTGCTCTTAAGCAGTTTTATAGCTTCGATGACCGTCCCCCCGGTGCTTATAATGTCGTCTATGATGATCGTCTTCCTACCGGAAGGGTTAAGCTCTCCCTCAGTAGAGGAGACGCAGCCGGTCTCCTTATTCCTTGTTTTCTCAACCCATCCAACCCCACCTTGAATCATGTCTGCAAGCTTCTTAGCCCTTGGGGTAGCATTCTTATCGGGTGCAACCACGTAGGCTTTTTCAAACCCGTTCTTCAAATAATACTCTGCAAAAGACTTGGTAGCCTCTATTAGAATGCTGTTTCTAAAGCCTTTAGCAGCGGCATCGCTGTGAACCTCGACGAGCGCAACCCTGTCCGCCCCAGCGGCCTCAATAAGCTTAGCGACAAGATGAGCGGAAACAGGCTCCCCAAGGAGGAACATCCTATCCTGGCGAGCGTAAGCCATGTAGGGAATCAAGACAGATGCTTCCCCGCCGCCGTTCGTCTTGAAAGCGGATATAAGTTGGAGGAGGAGCATCAGGTTCCTGTCTTGAGGCGGAGACAGAGACTGTATTATTAAAGCGTCAACCCCGGTAACATCTTCAAGCAGCCTAACATATAACTCTCCGTCTGGAAACTGTTTAAATGAGAAACTGATTTTCTCCAAGCCCGCTAGGGAACATATTTTCTCACCCAGCCCTGTGCTCGCTGGGCCCACTACGGTTTTCAAGCTCGAAGAGGCTTCTGAAAAAGGCTTTTTAAATCCTTCGAAACCATGAAACATGCCTTAATTGGCTTATAATGCTGATAAAAGCTTCTCTGATTAGAAGGGCTCTAGGATCAGGTTTAAACTAATAATAAAATACGCATCGGGATTCTGCAATCTACATTAGCCTAAGGAAAAGAAAAATTGTTTGAGTATGGTAATCTGAAAATTGAAATCAGTATCAAGATTATAATGGAAAGGATAGGTGGGGCTTATCCTTATACCAGAAGAAGTAGCTCCACTTACCTCCGTATTTCAGCATTCCTTCTACAGTACCATCCGACAGGAATCGGATCATCCCTATGCCCTAATCGTCTTCACCATCCTCGATGACTTTCTACTGGGGGATGATGACTCTAACATCCTCGTAGTGGCCTGGGACAGCTATTACTGGCCCACTTGTACTGAGCCATCCCCCTTTCGTGTACTTAAAGGACCGCAGGTATCTGACTGGTTCGTTCCACGCTCCACCACCAATCTTCCTCAATCCTTCAAGCCACGCATACTCGGCCTTTGAAGACTTGCCCTAAATCTTTGAAACTACTGTAAAGCTCTTGTTCGGCTTGAGTCCTCGAAAGTATAGGTGTACCAGCTCAATGCTCAACAACTAACCATTTTGCTTGTACGCCTCTTGATAATTCTTCAAACCCTTAGTGTAGAGGAGGGAACGTTACAGATAGGAACGTCCAAAAACCTCAAGAAAAACCATAGAAATATGGTGTAACAAAAGTTGCTATATTGTCTCAAAATTTATATAATGTGGCGGTTTTGAATCTGAATCAGGATGAGGATCGGAAGGCGTGTTGAAACTCGCACGGGCATCGTTACTTTCAACAGCGCTAGGAAAGTAGCATTCATAGGCATGATGGGAGCTTTAAGCAACATTCTGTTTCTGGCTTCGATAACAGTTTTAAACTGGGGTCAGGTTGCTCTAGACCTGTCTCACATGGGGACTCTGATAGCCGGCTTCTTCGGAGGCCCGTTGGCAGGCTCAGCCGTCGGGATTATCGCGGGCCTTGGAAGCGGATTATACTTCGGCTCGACAAGCGGGTTAATATGGTTGTTCCTACCCGGGTTCATAATTGGCAAGATGCTTACAGGCTTGACCGTTGGTCTAGTCAGCAGGGCCCTCGGGATAATGGAGAGAAGGCGAAAAGGCTTGTTAACCGTTTTCTCCACACTCCTAGGATATGTTCCGGAATGCCTTTTTACAGTATTCTTCTTCCTGGTTATTATCCCCCTCTTTGCTCCCCCCGCGGCTGCAGGCTTTCTAGTAACACTCCTCATACCTATACTTGCTAAAGCATGGATTGAAATGGGGTTGATGGGTTTCTACATGGCTGCACTAGTTGGGAACCAGGGTTTCACCAGCCTGGTTAGCAGGTTCTGGTCTTGACATAAACAAGACGCCAGTTGTAATATTCTCTGAACCTGTCGTTATGTAGCTTCTTTCATATCCTTACCATCATTAGTATTGCGTTATTCATCCAAGGCAATAACGCTATCGCTTCTTCATTCCTAAGCTTTGCAGCTTCAGCCTTTGTTCTTCTTTGAAGTGTATTGTGTCCGCAACCCTCTCAACGTGGCTTGAGCATTGTAGCCTTAACCCGGAAGTATGAGTCCTAGGGCGACAAACCAAGATCCCCAATACTTAAATATGGAGATATGACGGGGATGTCAATCATGGCTGAGCTAGATGCTTCAAAGCTTCCGGGAGAGGTTCTTAGGGAGCTGAGAGACTTCCTTAATAGGAAGCTTTCAGTGAAGGTTGAGGAGAGTTCTGGAAAGATAGTGTTGGAAAACGTTTCAAACACCAGGCTGAGGAAGGTGGTAAGATGGTTTCTAAGCAAGAAGAATCTGAGCGAGGAATATAGGGTTTTATCCGACACGAAGACTAAGAGTCTCACCATAAGAAAAATAAAGAAGGATTAAAGCCGGTAGGTCGAGAAGAGAGATCTCATGGAGATTTCGCCAGCGAAATTATGCAGCATCAGCTTCTTAACGGTCTCATTGTCAAAACAATGGCCCAGAAGCCACCCGAGCTTAACATACGCGACTTCGCTTAGCATGTCTTCGCAGTAAACTACCCCCAGCTTCATCATTATCCGCGCATTTCTGTAAACGTAGGGGTCAACTCTGCCGAACACGCATTGAGAAGCCATAGCTATAACCACTCCCTCCTCCAGTCCTCTCTTTACACTATTTACCCAAGATAGTTTTCTATCTAATGGTTCTGTCGGAACATGCCCCATTCCAGTGCCCTCTATCACAATACCCCTGTAACCCTTGTCAACTAGGAAATCAATAACCTCCGGGTCTGAACCGGGGTAGGCTTTAACCAGCGCAGTCTTAGGCTCGAAAACATCGTCAACAGTAGGAGGCTCAGTGCCCCTAGGCCTAAACTCTTTCTCAACCATTTCCACCCGCCCATCTGGCCAGACCCGGGCCAGTGGAGGAGAATTCACCGGTTTGAAAGCATCCCTCCTAGTAGAGTGCATCTTCCTCACTCTCGTACCCCTTATTACGTTGTTAAAAGTATCCCCAGACTCAGCGTGCATGCATACAACCACCTCGCCTAGGTTCATCTTAGTGGCCACGTTAAGCCCGCAGATTATGTTCATATCCGAGTCCCTGGAACCCCTGTCGCTAGATCTCTGAGAACCTATAAGTACAACTGGAGCGTTCAAGCCCCTGAGCATGAATGAGAGGGCTGCTGAAGTATAGTGCATCGTGTCGGTCCCATGTAGAATCAGAACACCTGCGTCACCTTCAGACAGGCTTTCAGCCGCCTTTCTAGCCATTGTGGACCATTCCCTGTGAGTCATGTCTTCCGACGCTAGGCTGAATAGTCTTTCAACCCTTCTCAAGTAGGCTATTTTCAAAACCTCCGGAACATTGTAGAATACTTCTTCAGGCGTGAAAAGCATTGAAACGCCTCCAGTATAGTAGTCTATTCTAGCGCTTATGGTTCCGCCTGTGGAAAATATTGAGACCGGTGGAAGCGTCTTATCTTGCTCAACCTTCTCCAACGCCTTAAACTTTCCGAGCTCAACCGATCCCTCCAGCTTAACTATCTCACCGTCGTCCAGTCTAAACCCAACGTTGTAACCGTTGTCGAGCTTTATTACGATAGCGTAACCGTCTCCAAAGTCCACCTCCTCCCGGGGAAGGAGAACACCCTCCACGATAAGCCTGCCCCGTTTAAGCAGAATCCTATCACCTGGCTTAACGCCTTTTTCAGAAAGCTTTTTCTCAACTTCTTCAGAATAAGGCATTTTTACTCCAGCCTCCTCTTAACCTCCTCCATGAGAATCCTGTAGATCGTCGCGCCCTCAGCAACTCCCCTGAATTTCTCCATCATCCTGCCCATTAACAGTTTAACCGAGTTAACACCCTTCTCTTTAACGTAGGAAATGTTTTCCTCCACCAGGCGTTTCGCCTCAGCCCTTAACTCCTCCTCCCCGACTCTCCTACGCCTAAGCTCCTCGTAAACCTCCTCTAGGCTCATATGCTTATCAGCGAAAAGCGTCAAGGCTTCCTGAATCATATCCCTAGGTAGGTCGCTAGGAAAAGTTCTGAGCACGGTGATAAGCTGCTCGTCGCTGAATTCCTTCCCACCCTCCCTCCTAACGTACGGCAGGGTGTTCAGCAGGAATGAGGCTATGGCTACAGGGGTGAGCCCCGAGGCCAGAATAGATTTTTCGAAGACGAAAAGATAATGGGATCTGACCAATTGCTGTGCCATGTGGCTGCTTAAACCGATTGCCTCAAGCTCCTTAATCTTCTCCTGAGGCTTCTTCGGAAGCGTCAACCTTATCCTTTCAAGCCTCTCCCTTGAAACAGGGATTGGCGGAATATCCGTCTCAGGATACATTCTCGCAGACCCAGGAAGAGGCCGAAGATAGTCAGTATTACCATCTTCAAGAGCCCTTCTAGTTTCAGAAGGGACGCCTTCAAAAGCCTTAAGCAGTCTGCTGTAAACAGCCTTCAGAGCAGCCTCAGCCCTCGCAAGTTCTCCGACTACGATTACGCCAGCATCCTCATCGGAAAGACCAAGCACCCTGCATGCTTCGGTAAACTCCTTTTCAGATATCCCGTAGCCAGGAAGCTCATCCGTGTGTATAATACCCTGCAATCCTCCCCAAACCCTAGCATAGTCAGCCAGCTCGGTTCCGAATCTCCTACCGGGCTGAAGCTCCATTCCGAGCAGTCCCTTGAAACCCGGTGCTTTCAAACCGTAGACAACCTCGCCCTTTGAAAGCGCTTTCAATATTAGTTTGGAACGTGTTTCCTTGAAGACGCCCGTCAGGTCCACGGGATCGTAGGTAAGCTTTTCTGGAGAGCATCTAGTTCTCAACAGGTCTCTGATCCTAAGCAGGCTGTTCTGCCTTAACGCTTCTCTCTCAACTATTTCCGGTATCAGCTTAAGATTCTGCACGCCTTTAATCTCCTGCCTGGCGCCGCCCTCGACACTTATGTTTAGATCCTGCCTTATAGTGCCAAGCCCCCTCATAACCTTCCCAGTCATCCTTAAGGCTAGCCCAACCTCCTCAGCGGTCTCAAGAGCCTGCGACGGACTCTTGATATCCGGTTCAGTAGCTATTTCAACAAGCGGGATCCCAAGCCTGTCAAGCCTATACTCGGCAGCCTCTCTCCCGCTTTCAACTATGAAGGCGGACTCCTCCTCTAGGCATAGGCTCTTCAACCTAACCGGGCCCTCGCTAGTCTCGACAATAGAATCATCGTTTCCCAGCGCCACCAGCAGTGTTCTCTGAAAACCCGAAGTGTTGCTGCCGTCTATCACCGTCTTCCTCATCACCCTCGCCTCGTCAACAACAGTCATGTTGAAGTAGAGAGCTATCTCTAACGCTGCATCAAAAATTTCATCGTCAATAAGATGGGGAGGCTCCTCGTCGAGCTCAACGAGACAGTTGAACGAGTCGTCAACATGATATGTGAACAACCTGCTTCTAGAGGCTTCAGCAAGCGCGGCAGGATCCAGCTCTCCCAGCTCGCTTGCAGAAGCCCTAAGCCTCCTCACCACTTTCCCCGAGGCTTCTCCCGAGGATGTGGAGGGACAGCTGCAGAAAAGCTTGTGGAACGCCAGGCGCTGGTGAAACTCTAATCCTACTTTCAGAGAGCCCAATCTGGGCTAGAATGCTTACGGAGGTATTTTAACCTTAGCACATGGTATTCACAGATTCTTAACCATGTAGGTGCCGTCGAAAAAGTAGCCAAGCCTCCTGTAGTATTCCCTCACTCCGACAGCAGATATAACAAGCATCTTGCGAACGCCTTTCTCTCTAGCCAGCTCCTCAGCCTCAGCCATAAGCCTGGCACCCAGGCCTTTATGCTGCCATGATTCACTACTCTTAGCTCTAAGCGGCAGAGCTCTTCCAAGAGCCTTCAACTCTCTAACTATCATGGAGCAAGACTCCTTTACTTCCGGCCTATGAGCCTTTGCAGAGGGTTCTCTTAGCCTCAGGTAGGCTAGGAGCACGTCGTTCTCAACATCCTCGAAGCTGAGGAAATACTCAACTCCTTCCGAGGCACTGTATCTTCTCACTACGAGCTCGACTTTCTCAGTGTTAACTCTAGTCCTCGCGAACCCTGCTTCCCTGCATCTTATGCAACGGCACCTAGCCCCTTTTGATTCGAGAATCCTGTGGGCCAGCTCTCTCAGGTTGCTCTTCTTAACGCCGGCGGCAATAGCGTACGCAGGAATATCTCTCTGAACCCTCATAACCCTTACCCATGGCGGAGTAAACTCGAGAATTCTGGCGACTAGTTGAGCAGCCTCCTCGTCGCCAAGCGGCCTGTATTCCCCCTTGGCCCAAGCCTCGTAGAGACCAGTACCTTCGACAACCAGAGTAGGATAGATCTTAACCATATCCGGCCTAAACCTTTCGTCGAAAAAGAGTGTTTTAAAATCTTCAATAGATTCTTCAACAGTAAGACCCGGCAGCCCAGGCATCATGTGGGCCACAATCTTAAGGCCAGAGTCCTTGGCAACCCTAAACGCGTGAACAGTATCCTCAACACTATGCCCCCTTTTAACAAGACTCAGTATATAGTCCCTAAGCGTTTGAACACCTATTTCAACCCTTGTAACACCCATTTTAAGCATTTCATCCACATGGTTCTCCCTGCAGTAGTCAGGCCTCGTCTCAACAGTTAAGCCTACACACCTTATTCTCGAAGACTCGTTGAGCATATGAGCTTCCTCCAGGGAGGCTGATATCCTGCCGTTTAAAGCGTCGAAACAGCCTTTAACAAAAGCCTCCTGGTATTCCAAGGGGGAGGCGGGAAACGTTCCCCCCATTATTATCAGCTCAGCCTTCTGCACAGCATGCCCACCCGCCTCAAGCTGCCTAATCCTCTGGGAGACCTGTTTGAAAGCATCATAATCGTTCTGAATAGCCCTCATCGCAGCCGGCTCAAGACCAGTATAGCTTTGAGGAGTATTCCTGGAGGGGCCGCCTGGACAGTAAAGGCATCTCCCGTGTGGGCATGGCATCGGCATGGTCATCGCTGCGACGACAACAACGCCTGAGGAGCTCCTTGAGGGCTTAACCATAAGAATACTCTTAAGCCTCTCCCTAAGGCTCTCCGGAGCACTCGTAAGAATATCGCTGTTAGAAGGAACCTTGGGAAGCCTGAACCTTGATGAAACCGTGAGCTTAACCCTGTGAACCATCCGCCTGTCAACCTGCTTCTCAGAAGCCAGGAGCCCAGCTATCTCTCTGCAGGCAGCCCAGTAGTTGCTTGTCTTAACCGTCTCCTCAGACTCCATTCTACTCGTGCTTAACTCTTGGAAACCATCAGGCTTATTAAATTTGCAGCGCACGCTATAACAGCCTAGGCTAAACAGAGTGTCTCCAGACCCTCAGCCATGCTTGCCTCAGCAAGCCTCGCATCACCCGTAACAAACATACGTGCATCCATTTGCTTCGCAGATACTATTTGAACAGCGTCAGCAACGTAAAGATGGTGGTTGAAAACAAGCTTTACAGATTCCCTAATGATTTTCGGCGTCACGTTAACTAGAATCGCGGAACGCGTCCTGAGAAGCATTCTAAGCTCCCTGAGCATCATCCTAAAAACCCCAGTGCTTTCCAACCCCAGTTTCTCCCCATACTTGTCGAATACTACGGCCGCTTCGCCAACATTCCAGTATGAGAAGACTATTGTCACTGAACCTTTATGCGCCTTGTTAAACAAATCGTCAACCGTCCGGCTTCCATACTCCTCAACGTATCTCTTAACTATGGCACTCGTATCCAAATAGTAGCGTTCACCCAATTGAAACACCCGTTGTAGAGAATCTTTGCTCCCTAAGCTCCCTAACCAGTTTAGCAGAATCATACCCCTTCGGCCTTGAACCAGGTATATCAGCCGGGTCCAGCGGTTCTAAACCGCCTAAGCCTAAATCCTCAGCCATTTCCTCAAGCCATCTCGACGTCAGAGAACCCAGAAACTCCTCGACGACACTGCTTAAACTGGATCCTTCACTAGCCAACATTGCCTTAATCTCCCTAATCAGGTTTTCATCAATGCTTAGGGTCAGCTTCCTCCTACTCATACCACGTATACCCGTACATACGTATATACTTCCGGCATATAAGCTTTTTTCAAAAACAAGAAGCTGCTAAAGCCAGAAACCAGCGTCCCAACACTTCCCTCACAACGATAACACTAACCTACAAACCATCAGCACAAGAAGCATTCCTACGCGGCATATCAGAAGCGAGAATTAGCATACGCTTCCTTGCGTAATCTTTCTCCCTTACAGTCATTAAACTTACCATTTCGGTTTATCTTAAACTTCTTCCATCAACTTGAGAAACTCCTCCCTTGTAAGCTTAGCCTCCTTTACTATCTTTGACAACAAACCTCTGCCTATCTCCTCACCAGGATGCACCGGTATGACTATAGCTCTACCATCAGGATGCCTTAGGAAAACATGGCTTCCACGCTGCCCTTGAACTACAACCCCATCTTAACCAGTATTTTAATAACATCCTTGCGGCTAACGGCCGTAAGCCCACTTTACCGAAACCTCTACGAACTGTGCTCCAACAAGTTCAACACCCTCAACAGCCTCAGCCTCCCTAATCCTATCAGTCAATTCATCGAGTCTCGGCTTGAGTATGAAAGCCAGGCAGCTCTGGAACAGATGCCACAAACGAACGCTGCTAAGGACGAAGAGGAAATCTAAAAACTTAAAAATAATCTTTATTAAAAATCCTGCTATTTTCCCTTTTTTCTAGTCATTGGGCTACGAAATAGACGGTTTTAAATCCATCATTCCGGATTCATGACTGACAAAAAAGGTTAAAAACAGATTTAAGTGTCTTAATGAGGTTAAAAAGTTCATTATTGATTCTCTTAACAGTATTTTTATCTGAAAATAAGCAAATGGGAAACGTTGTAAGGGTTATTACGAAAAAGATGTAGCATTCCCTCCTCATTCATGATTGTTGCAGCTGGCTCTGCTGAAGCCTACTCTGTCAAAACCGGTTAAAACATAGGAAAGACTGTTCAGAAATGGTTAAGAATGTTTATTTTCATCCAAGCGCAGTATAATAGGAAACATTTGCAGGAAAAAGTGAGTGAGAAAAAGGTTGACAAGTTTTCTCGGGCTAAGAGGAAGTATCTGGTAATATGGACACTTACGTTGAGCAGAGAAGACATGACGATTATTTCGAGACAGCCGGAGGCCCTAGAC
>JAOAJQ010000033.1 GCA_026414125.1 Thermoproteota archaeon | reverse complement strand
ACCATCAACCAACAAGCACACCGTGACCGATGAGCCTCCAACGCCTCTCCACAAGCCTGCTTACAGCAACCCTCTGACTCTTCTCAGCGCAAACAGGCATCTTAAGGCTTAAGGTAATCCTGTTATCCTTCACATCCTTCACGACGGCCTGTGTTAAAGCTGAACCAACATTAATATTCAAAACTTCCCCGACGCGGATGGGTTCCGTCTTCACAAGGCCCCTGACGCCCACCACTCTTTCAAACATGCTGTACTCTAGGGTAATGCTTCTTGTAACAGGCGGCAGCGTTCCAGGCTTGCCGGCAAGGCTTCCAACCAGCAGGTCGTTCTTAGTCAGAGAAGGGTCGAGAGTTGTTCCAATTCCGACGAGGCCCCCGCTTCTAACGCTTTCGACGAAAACGTTGTCGAAGCCAACTGAGACCACTTCAGCAATAAGCGGTATGGTTTCAACAGTGTCATCCTTCTTAACCCTGAGGCCTGGCAGTATTTCAATCTCGTCGCCAACCCTTATCTCCCCCCTGATGATTGAGCCTCCCAGTATTCCGCCGCGCATATCACTGACTGGAGTGCCAGGCCTGTTAACGTCGAAAGACCTTATGACGATCATCCTTGCCGGAGAACTTAGGTCGAAAACCGGCGTAGGAACCTCCTTCTGAATAACGTAAAGCAATACGTCCACGTTAACCTTGTGTTGCGCAGACATGGGTATTATGGTGGCCTCGGCGAACCTTGTTTCAGATAGAAAACTCTTAATCTCCTCCAGGTTTTTCAAGGCTCTCTCCCTAGAAACTATGTCGATCTTATTCTGGACGACGATCAGCCTCTTAATACCCATTATCTCAGCAGCCAGGAGATGCTCATAGGTCTGGGGCTGCGGACAAACCTCATCCGCGCCAATCACTAGTATTGCGGCATCCATGACAGCGGCGCCGCTCAGCATTGTCGTCATTAATATCTCGTGGCCAGGCGAGTCCACGAAGCTTATCTTCCTCTGGAAGACAGTCTCGGAACCGCATGAGCATCTAGCGGTCGTCACGAAGTTGTAGGGTGGCGGACACTTCGGACATTGGAAAACGCTGAAGTTAGCGTAGCCAAGCTTTATCGTTATACCCCTTTTAAGTTCGTCACTGTGTTTAGCGGTCCAGACGCCTGTAATGGCTTGAACGAGAGTGGTCTTCCCATGGTCTACATGACCCAAAGTTCCTAAATTTAGACATGGTTGAATACGTTTATAAGTATCTATTTCTTTACTGGAATCGTGAACGACCGTCCTCGCGGAACTGTCTGGCTGCGGCATGTTCTTGACACCGTAGAGCGGGTAAGCCTACTTATAATCTTTAAATACAATGTTTTAGAGCCCGGTGCATCATAACCCTCGTTTTCATGCTTCCCCAGTTATTATCTTCATGTTAATCTGGTAAATCTCTTCAGAAATCTGGTTTCCCCTAACCAGCATTTTCCTCCTTGTTTCGCCGACGACAGTCTTCTTCTTAACCCATATCTCCTTCTTAACACCGCCCTGCACTGAGGAAACCATCGGTATGCCAGACCTGTCTGAACCCCCGGTTATCATCAGCTTAACCCCAGGCTTACCGGCAAGAGAACCATCTACAATACTCCCTATCTTTAAGCCGAGCAGAGGGAAAGCATTGCTCCCCTCCAGCTTAACAGACTCGGTTTTACCACTCTTGGGATCGGAGATGCATAGTTTGAATTCAGGCGGCATGCAGCAGTATGTCTGTTAAACCAGTATTAAAACATTACCTGAGGCTTGAAGGCCCTTCAATATCTGAAAACACGTTTAAGCATAAGTTTGTTTAGGGTTTTTACACTATAAACCGTAGAACGGGTTTTCCTTCCTCTTAAGCCTAGCGACCTCCTCCAAAGCCTGAAGATAATGAGGCTCCAACTGGTCTTTGAAAACCCTGTTTATAAGGGAAGCATCCCTACTGGGAACGTCAACGAGAAGAACATCGTCCTCCTTTAGGTTTCTGCCCACTATTGCCTCAGGTATGGAGATCGCAACCTCCTCCCCAGCCTCAGCCTTGGGAACACTCTTACCCTCCTTCTGAATCTGCTCAATCACTCCTATTTTCTCACCTTCAGTGTTGATCAAAGGGTAACCCGGCTTTATACCTCCCGCCTCAACCTTAACACCAACTATAGCGGGCTTACTCCTTCTAAACACGTATGCCGGCAGGATTCTAATCCTGCCAGGGAGTGTGAGTTGCTCGAGCTGCATACTTGCCTCCCTCTGCTTCTCCCGCCTACGCCACTCTGAAAACTCTTCGATCAGCCTGTAGATGATCCTGCCCTGGAAAACAGGTATGTTCCTCCTCCGAGCCTCCTCAGCCGCTTCAGGCATCAGTTTAACATTGAAGGCTAGCAGAACCCTGAGCGTCGGGTCTTTCGAAGAAATCGATGCTTCAATAACGTCCCTCTCGGAAACAGGGCCTAAGTCTCCAAGCCTGACTGGAATACTTTTTTTCTCAAGCTCCCCCACTATGGCTTCGAGAGAGCCCAGCGTATCCGCCTTAACAACGACCCCCTCGTCGCTGCTTTTAATCCTTATTGACTCCACTTCAGACTTGATTTTTTCAACAGCCTCCTCAACGTTCCCGGAAGCGACTATAAGCGGGGAGCCTGGGAGAGCATCCTCCAGGTTTGGTGCAACAATCTTGACACCTGCGGAAGGTCTGACCTCATCAACCTGGTTAAACCTGTCTCTCGGATCCCTCATCTCGTCAAGAGGCTTAGGCATGAGTAGGGCCCTCACCCTAGTGACAATCGGCTTGTTCAATCCCATCAGCACAATAGTGTCATTACTCCTCAGTACACCGTCGAAAATAACAGCGTTTACAGTAGTACCCATCCCCGTCTCCTCAACAACCTCAAGTACAACGCCCCTAGCAGGACCCTCAGTATATTCGAGACTGCTTATCAGAAACTGTTGGACGAGCCCTATTAAGACAGCTATAAGCTCTGAGACTCCTTCTCCTGTTAACGCGCTAACAGGCACTATGGCAACATTCCTCCTGAAATCCGTCAGCCTGTCGAACCTGTCTGACCTGAAGCCAATTGTTGAAAGATCCCCGATTATCCTGTAGAGATGCTCGTCTAGACTGCGCTTAACCCTGTCATCCTGCTTGGAGAGTGATTGAAGCAAGCTTAAAGACCCTTGAGGTCTCCATCCTGGAAGAAGGTCAACCTTATTAGCCGCGATTAGAAAAGGGGTCCTTCTAGCCCTAAGAATATCTAGGGACTCTACAGTCTGAGGCTCAACCCCCTTAACCAAGTCTATCACGAGGATGGCGAAGTCAGCTATGGATCCTCCTCTCCTCCTAAGGTTTACGAAAGCCTCGTGGCCAGGGGTGTCGATAAAAAGTATGCCTGGAACCTTGAGTTTTTCCTCAAGCCTTATGTTAAGCGTTTTAGCAACCCTGACTATTACTTCAGCCGGAATTAGGCTTGCTCCCACGTGTTGAGTGATGCCGCCAGCCTCCCTCATCGCGACGAAGGTGCCTCGTATCTTATCTAGGAGAGAAGTCTTACCGCTATCAACATGCCCTAGCACAACCACTATAGGCTCTCTAACACCCATCTGCTTACTGCACCCTTGAGACATTGAAGCCACAGGAGTATTAATCTCTATCTACTTTTTCGTCCTGCGATAGAAAACCGGTTTAAGAAACGGTAAGCCGGCAAAAACGACGGATTAGCTTTAAGAAAAATTCTTCGGTAAGATCGCTCGAAGAATTAAATAAAGCCTATTGAAAACAGCATGATGAACCCTTAAGAGCCTTAATAATCCTGTCTACAACAGTGTCGGGCGAAACATCTCTACCAGCCTCATCGGGTTCATAGAAGAAATCAATTATCGCCACGCCAGTCCCACGGTAGTGTTCTAGCAGCGGAGCTGCCTCATTCTTATAGAGCCTTATCCTCTCCCTTATGACTTCAGGCTTATCGTCATCCCTCGGGGAGAGCTCGCCTCCACACGTGTCGCAAACCCCATTAACTTTCGGCGGCAGCGTGATCCTATTGTATACCGCGCCACATTTCCTGCAGACAAGCCTTGAAGACAAGCGTCTAACTATAACCTCATCTGGAACATTCAGGTTTATCACGAAGTCTATTTTCGAAAACTTTTCCAAGAAAAAAGCCTGTTGCAGCGTCCTCGGGTAACCGTCAAGAATGAAGCCTCTCCTACAGTCCTCCTGCGAAAGCCGTTTCTCCATAACCATGTTCACAACCTCGTCTGGAACCAGCTTCCCGCTTGAAACATAGCTCGATATGCTTTTCCCCAGATCGGAGTTGCTCTTCACCTCATCCCTCAAAATGTCCCCGGTTGAAATATGCGGCACTCCGAGCCTCGGTGCAAGCCTTGAAGCATACGTGCCCTTGCCTGAGCCAGGTGGGCCGAAGATCACAAGCCTCATTGAGTCAAGCCTCCGGGCCGCGTTTTCTTAGTGACCCACTTGACCTTTCTAGGATTCCTGCCCAGTTTCACGGAGTTCCTGAGACACTTAGAGCTGCAGAACCTAAGAATACTCCCGTCCCTCTTGACGTAAAGTATGCCCTCGCCGATCAAGAAAGTCCTGCTGCAGAAGCTGCATTTGAAGGCTGTGGGCGTGTCTCATCACCCCGAAAATCTTCTGGCTTCCCTCTCAGTCTCCCTGAGCATAAGTATGTCTCCAACCCTAACAGGACCTCGCACATTCCTAAGAATAACCCTGCCTCTGTCTCTACCCGCTAGGATCCTAACCCTGACCTGAGTAACTTCGCCTGAAGCACCGGACCTCGCCACTAGCTCGACAACCTCTGCTGGAGTAGCTTCCTCGCTCAACCGCTTCCCCCAGCCTTCGCCCTTGCAGCATCTATCTTCTTAACCACGCTTTCAAGCATTGGAGCAGCTTCACCCGGGTCTATTATCGCCACAGCTGCAGCTGAAACATTAGAGAGGCCGGCAGCCTCGCCGAGCTGCTTCTTATCCGGTACAACTATGTACGGGATTTTCCTATCTCTGCTCAGCAAAGGTATGTGGAGGACGACCTCGACAGGGTCAGTGTTTTCAGCCACGTATGCGAGTTTAGCCACCCCTCTTTCAAGGGCTTTCGTGGTTTCATTGGTGCCTCTTTTAACCTTCCCAGTTTTAGAGGCAATCCTAAGCAGTTCTAAAGCTTCCTCAACAAGCTCCTTACTCGGCTCGTAGTCCGCTGTTGTAACCTTAACCATTTCCGTTAAGCACCTCTACCCTTCCAGAGACGGGGAGAAAGGGGTATAAAAACTTAAACTTGAAGCTCTTTAAGGATGGGAGAAAACCAGGTTGACAACGTTCTTTGAAACCGCCTCCACTCTGCAGAACCCGAATCGAACAAGCTGAATAACCCTGCCTTGGTCAAGCTGTGTTAAAGGAGACTCGCCCAATCCCTCGGTAAGGCTGGCGTCAGGCATGATGACTCTTGTTTCAACAGCGTCGCTGGGCAGAACCCATTGGATAAGCTTCACCCCAGAAGATTTCTCAGGAACCTCCAAGCCCTTGAAAAAGGCGTTAACCGTCTTGCTACGCGGATCCACGTCCTCAACTTCAACGTTGAAAAGCGACATTAACCTAAGCCTTGAACCCGGAGCCAGGTTCTCAACGTCTTCCGAGGAGACAATCAGCCTAGCCTCCCCGTTGGAAGGCTTTAAAACAATGATTCTGGATCCAAGCTCAGGCCTGCTCGGATGTCTTAAAATCCTTGCTTCAACCAGTTGAGGGATGCTTCTAACAATCATTGTGAATGGGTTTTTCACGAAGAAGTATCGCTCCGCCTCCCAGTCTACAGCCTCCCTGTTGTAAGCGTAAAGATTCTCCCATTTAACGGTTGACTCAGCGATGTTCAAACCCATTTCAAGCACAACCCTTCTTACCACCTCAGGCTTGAATCCTCTCCTCCTTAAAGCCTTAAGCGTGCCAAGCCTAGGATCATCCAACCCGGTGTAAGCGCCCTCCGTCAGACCCCTCATTATCCTAGACTTGCTTAACACACTACCCTCAAGCCTAACCCTACCTATGTGGACTGAAACCGGGGGTGAAGAGCCCAAGTATTTGAAAACATATGATTGACGAACCTCGTTCGTCAAATGCTCCTTACCCCTTATCACGTGGGAAACCCTCATCTCATAATCGTCTATGGCGCAGGACCAGTTGTAGAGCGGCCAGACCCTGAAGCCCGTGACCCTAGGATGCTTCGCAACATCTATCCTTAATGCGGGCCAGTCTCTCACCGCGGGATTAGGATGCTTCATATCGGTCTTGACTCTCACAACGGCCTCACCCGGGTTAAGACTTCCATTCAGCATTTTCTCCCAGAGGCTTAAGCCTAACTCTGGATCCTGATCCCTGTGTGGACATGGCTCACCCTTCTTTTCGAAAAGCCTGAATTCCTCAGGCTTACAGAGACAGACGTATGCGAAGCCTCTTTCAATAAACTTTTCAGCGTAGTCATAGTATGTTTGAAGCCTGTCAGACTGGTAGTGTATCTCATGCGGATGAATGCCGAGCCACTCCAAGTCTTCAATAATCCAGTCGTAAGCATCCTTCAACGGAGGCTTGACTGACGGAGACGTGTCTTCAAACCTTAAAATAAGCTTCCCGTTCAACCTCTTGGCGTAATAATCGCAGAGCACAGCCGGCCTAGCGTTGCCAAGTGTAAGCGGTCCGTCTGGATTCGGAGCAAATCTTAAAACAATCTTGGAGAAGCCCTCTGCCCTAGGCAGTGAAGGAGGCTCCTGTTTCAAAACCTTCTCCGTCTTCTCAACACCCCCGAGCCTCCCAAGTAGCTCAGCCTGCTCTTCAAGCGTAAGCCTGTTAACCCTGTCAGTCACCTCCCGAATTATCGGAATAAGCTCCTTAACACTGCTTCTTAAGCCAGGGTTCATGCCAAGCAATTTCCCAAGCACCGCCTCAGCCCTAGCTACACCCTTGAATGCTACAGCGTTCTCCAGTGCAAGTCTCTCTATCAGGCTTATGAGCTCCTCGCTCATAAGCTTCTCCTCCCGTTTAGAAGCTTTTCTAAAAGTCCTCTCTGCTCAAGCCATTCAGCAGTCCTGCCTCTTACAATAAGCGGAGCGGAGCCGAGCTCCTCAATAGTCCTAGCGCCGACTAGGAACATTGTGAATCTTAAGGCAATCTCAAAGGATTTAACCAGTCTCCTAGCCTCCTCTACACCGCCCTTCGAGAAAGAAACCAGGAACGGCATAGCCATACCCGTGCAGCTAGCTCCAAGCGCAATGGCTTTAGCAGCGTCAAAACCGGTCCTTACGCCGCCGCTCGCTATCACTCTCAGGCTGCGCGTAAACATCTTTGATTCAACAATGCTGACGGCTGTTGGAACACCCCAGTCCCAAAGAGACTTGCCTAGAAGAGAAGCCTTACTCCCGCTTCCTTTGGAGCGATAATACTCCACAGCATACCAGCTTGTCCCGCCGACACCGGCTACGTCAACCCATTTAACACCCCAAGACTCTGCAAGCCTAGCAGCCTCCCCGCTGAATCCTGCTCCAGTCTCCTTAAGGCAAAGCCTCTCTCCAAGCCTCGCAGATAGTTCAGCCACATGTTTACCCACATCTTTGAAACAAGTTTCCCCCTCAGGCATTACCAGCTCCTGAAGCTTGTTGAAATGCACGGCCAGCGCGTCGGCTCCAACAATCTCCATCGTCTTCAAAGCATATTCTGAACCATGTTTAGCGACTTGGACGGCGCCTATGTTTGAAAGCACCAGCGTCTTCGGAGCCCTGTCCCTGACCACTGAATAAGTGTCTGTTAGACTAGGGTTCTCCATGGCAGCCCTGACGCTTCCGACACCGATCCCTATCCCTTCGGTTTCAGCAACCTCAGCCAGACCCATGTTTATCCTTTTAGCCTCTCTGGTTCCCCCGGTTAAAGCCTCTATTACGAGTGGTAGCCTAAGCCTCTTTCCCATGACCGTAACGCTGGTGTCTACATCGTTCAAATCAATCTCGCACACGGCGTTGTGAATAAGATCAACATCCTCGAAACCCGCGGAAACCCTGGAGGAAACATCCTTCTCCAAGGCTATTCGAATGTGTTCGGTCTTCCTGCTCTCGGTTGCCACGGTTTGAAGACCCTTGGAGTGCTTTTAACTCTGTTGCTGGCAAGGGTTGTCAGCCCGCTTTAAAAACATAGTCCAACACGAGTAGGGAAAAGGTTACATGGTTCTGGAGGGTTCAGCAGACTCCTCCGGGTAAACTCCTTTCTCAGACATTCTCAAAACCATCGTGGGAGCATTAATACTGTGTAAAGCCTCTTCAACGGTTTTCAAAGATTTCTCGTCGACCAGCGTGAGTACAAAGCCCCCTCCGCCCCCGCCGGTAAGCTTAGCGCCATATGCTCCTGCCGATATGCTTGTCCAAACCATGGAGTCCAGCCTGCTGTTTGAAACACCCATTAGAGACAGGAGGAGATGGTTAAGCGTCATGAGCCTGCCTGCTTCAACCATATCAGACTGCAGGAGGCGGCTTATCTTGATTGTGACATCACTTATGGAGGACATTATTATGTTGAAGAGATCAGGCTCCTTCTCCTTGAGGGATGCAACTTTAAGAATCATGTCCCTCGTACTCCTTTCCAAGCCTGAGTCAGCCAGCAGGAATACGCCTTGGCCTGCTTCAAGCCTCTCAACCCCCTTGTCTTTAACGAACAGGATTAAGCCGCCCCAGAGGGCTGCCGCCACATCTACGCCGCTCGGATTAACATGGGCAACCCTTTCACCCTCCATCGCGAGGCTAAACACTTTCTCATCAGGAGGCTTCTCGTAAACCAATTTAAGCAGGGCATTAGCAAGTGCGACGGATAATGATGCTGAGGAACCCATTCCGGAGGCAGGGGGAATCTCAGAGCTTATACGGATCCTGAGCCTACCTTTAAACCCTTCAGAATCCCGGAAAACGTCTATGATTTTCGCGAAAGGCTTCAGCTGGCTTGGGCCTGAGAAAGCCCTCCCTATCATCTTCGCAAACCCATACTTATCTGAAAATATTTCGTGAGCACCGATTTCGTCGAATGCTTCAACAGAAACCTTCGAGTAAACGTTAACCGCAGCCACGAGGGCGGGGTAACCATACACTACTGAGTGCTCGCCTGAGAGGATTACTTTCCCAGGAGCCTTACAGATAACTTTCAACAGTGTTCACTTGTAGAAGGCTATCGAAGAATATCCGACCACACCACCATAGTCGCCTGAAATCTCCCCACTATTATAATATTTCAACAAGTTGACTTTGGAACACCCCATCTCCTTCACACATGAGACGAGCGCTATGACAGGCCCAAGGCCGCAGAGCGACTCATAGTTGACGGCGACGGAGTGAATCAGCTTCTCATCCAGCAACTCTATTGCTCTAATCGTCTTCATATCATTCTCCTCAGCCTCCCCAGCTGGAACATAATGGCTCATGTCTGAGCTAGCAATAACAACAGCCTTTTTTCCTTCAAGAGCCCTGTATAAAGCCTTTCCAAGCCTAATGTTCCTTTCAAGGTTGAAATCATGTATTATTATTGGGATGAGTTTGAACGAGCCTCCGTAGACAAGCTGGAGGAATGGAAGCTGTATTTCAACAGAGTGTTCGAAAGCATGCGCGTGAAAATTATCCTCAACGAAGGGTGCGGAGCTGAGCAGCAGACTCACCGTCTGCCTGTCTACCTCCACGTCCCCAAGCGGAGTACGCCACACACCCTCGCTCATAGTGGCGAAGCCCGTGGAAGCCTGTCTCTTATACACATCT
>JAOAJQ010000032.1 GCA_026414125.1 Thermoproteota archaeon | reverse complement strand
GCCTATGGTGTTGCACGTCTAGGGGGCAGAGTAAGGCTGATCACAACCTTCGGCAGAGACTATGATCATCCTTATCCTGGGTTTTTCGACGGAGGGTATTACAGTCATTTGGCGAATAATAATGTTGGGATGAAAACAGCTATTGTTGAAGACAGCAGTAAAATCAGCCTCCTAAGCAAGGATGTTGTGAACGCGGGCGTATGGATCGTCATGGATAAGACAACCTCAACCATCACCTGTGTGAAAGACGTTGAGAACAACGAGTTCTTCATAATAGATGATGTTGAAGGTGCGAGCGGCGTTGAAAAATTCCGGCCGGTACCTGAATCGGAATTTGAATCAGCAAGCATTCTTTTCGTCACATCTTCCGAAACACCGTTCATGAAAAACTCCATCCTGGCAGCTAGGAGAAGAGGCATAGACGTGGTTGTAGACATCGCGTCCTATGGTGTTACTGAGGACTATGTTGAAACCATGGTTCCGAACTCAAAGATAATTCTGGGAAACCATAACGAGATTAAGCAGGCGGTTGATCTCCTTGGCCTTAAGAGCATATGGGAGGCCTTCACACTTGGGTCTGAATACCCTGAGGCAATAGTATTAGAGGATAAGATGGCGGGGCTAATCGAAATCCACCATAGGGGTGGCGGATCCTCCAGAGTAGGCCCTGTACCACCTGAGAAAACAGGCAGCTCCATCGGCTGTTGCGACGGCATTGCTGCAGGCATCTTGTTTGGTCTGCAAAAAGGGTTGACACTGGAAGAATCATGTAGAATAGGCCTTTTAGAAGCGTTCTCCATATGGAGGGTTGAGGGTGTGCAAGAAGGAATGTTGAGCATCAGCGAGCTCGCGGATCTCCACCGCAGGTTCTTCGGCAGGGAATCATTTGCTTAGGAGGAATATTTTTAAAAAACTAGGAGGTGGTTTAAAGAGTTGACGGGAAACATCGAGCTCGGAATTAAGAAGATAGACTGGGCTAAGAGGCTCATGCCGGTTCTAAGTAAGGTTAGAGAAAGGTTCGCTAGCGAACGGCCGTTTGAAAATGTCGTCTTTTCAGTAACGCTACATGTAACCAAGGAAACGGCGAACCTGGTTGAGACTTTAAGAGACGGCGGCGCGAAAGTTTACCTTACGCCTGCAAACCCTCTTTCAACAGATGATGATGTGGCTGAAGCCTTAAAGTCTAAGGGTGTTGAAGTCAGGGCTTGGAGGGGTATGAGCATGGATGAGTATTTCGGGGCGATTGACTGGGCTCACTCTCATTCCCCCTCCATACTAATAGATGACGGGGCTGACTCGATAATTAGAGCCCATGAAAAGAACATCATGTCGAAAAACAGGGTTTACGGGGCTCTCGAGGAGACGACTACTGGAGTCATAAGGATAAGGGCGCTTGAGAAAGCCGGCAGGCTGATGATTCCAGTCTTCTTCGTTAACGAGGCTCAGTCTAAGAAGCTTTTCGACAATCGGTATGGAACCGGCCAATCCAGTGTGGATGGGATTATAAGAGCAACATCCATACTTTTCGCAGGCAAGAAGGTCGTCGTATGCGGTTACGGGCTGGTGGGAAAAGGTGTGGCGAACAGAGCTAGGGGCCTAGGGGCCTCTGTGATAGTGACGGAAGTGTCTCCGATAAGGGCTCTTGAGGCTGTTATGGACGGGTTCACGGTGATGCCTATTGGGGAAGCTGCTAAAGTTGGAGACGTCTTCATAACCGCCACGGGCAACGTGAAAGCAATACCGTATGAGGCGGTAACAGTGATGAAAGACGGTGCAATACTGGCGAACGTCGGGCATTTCGATGTTGAAATAGATGTTGCAACCCTCTACAGGGAGGCGAAAAGCATTAACGAGGTGAAACCCTTCGTTGAGGAAATCGTTCTACCAAATGGAAGAAGAGTCTACCTGCTTGCTAAGGGTAGGGTTGTCAACCTAGTTTTGGCTGAGGGTCATCCTCCGGATGTGATGGACATGAGTTTCTCCAACCAGGCGCTTGTCTCAGAACACTTGGTGAAGCATAAGGGGCTCACCCCCGGCGTTTACCCCGTTCCAGAGGAGATAGATATGCTGGTTGCCTCGACTAAGCTCAGAACGATGGGCGTTGAGATAGACGAGTTGACGGACGAGCAGAAGGAATACCTGTCGTCTTGGAAAACATAGCTTAGGCAAGGCTTGTTGAAACACGGTTCTCCTCTTCAAGAAGCCTGATAACTTCAGCCTCATCCAGATTCTTATCAACCACTTCACCGACTAGGAAATTCGGCTTATGAGAGGTTACGTGCGCACGTACGAAGCTCCCTATTTCAACATTCTGCCTGAGGACTATCGGCTTGTAAAACATGTTTCTAGCTATGAAGCTCCCCGGGATTGTTCCCTCTTCGTCGACGAGGGCTAAACCCTCCCAGCCCACCCAAGACGCGGAACGCTTCTCCTTAGCCTCAAGCGCAAGCCTGGAGAGCATCCTGCTCCTCTCGGCAACAATATTCGTCGGTAGCGGCGGCAGCCTGGAAGCCGGGGTTCCGGGCCTAGCGTAAAACTTTGAAATATTAAGAAAATCAGGCTCGAAGATTCTTATGGCTTCAAGGGTTCTCTTAAAATCCTCATCGCTTTCAGTCGGATAACCGACTATCACATCCGTCTCGATAGATATCCTAGGTATCTCCCTCCTGAGCCTCAGGATAATCCTCGTGAAGTCTTCAACAGAGTAACCTCTATTCATGTCTTCTAGAATCCTGTTGCTACCGCTTTGCAAAGGTATGTGAATAAACTTGAAGAACTTCTTATTCCTAAGGGCTTCAACGATGCTGTCGAGGTGCTTCAAAACACCTTTAGGATTCATCATGCCTATCCTTACGAGGAACAAGCCCTTTATGTCAGCTATTTTTTCAAGAAGTTCAACAATGCTGCTTCCATTATCCACACCGTAAACGGAATTGTCTTGTGAAGAAAGCCAAATCTCTCTAACCCCTTCTTCAACGCTTCTCCCTATTGCTGAAACGATTTCTTCAATATTGTAGCTGCGAAGCCTTCCTCTCGCAAACCTTGTCGCACAATAGCTGCATGCCCCCAAACATCCTTGGGAAATCACAATCTTTCTGATAGCAGGATTCTCCCTTAGACAGGGGAGAAGATTGTTGAAGCCTCCCCCGTCGAGCCTAATGTAAATGCCGCCGTTTAAAACTGTTTCAACAGCATTAACAACCTCCTCTCCCGCAGCCGGCCCAATAACCCCTTTCACGTTACCGGCTTCAAGAATCCTGTTAACCCCAATAATCTTAGGCAGGCAGCCGGCGACCACAATCTTCTTATCATTACGTATAGTTTTCAACCTGTGGAGAATCTTATTCTCCGTGGGAGTCTTAACCCCGCAAGTGTTGACTAAAACTAGTTCAGCCTCATCCTCACTATCCACTAGGGTGAAGCTCCTGCTGGCGAGCACCCCAGCCATCGCCTCACCCTCCGCCCTGTTAACGGCGCAACCGTAGTTCAGCAAGAATATTTTGCCACTCATTCCTGGCTCCTTTCCAGTTTTAATGCAGCGTCAAAGTAAAAACAACCTTTCTGATAAATGTTTTCGAGCTTTAAAAGCAATAAGAAACTTAAAGTATAAAAAGGCGGATACATTAAACCAGCTTGGGGCCGGTAGTTCAGTGGTAGAATGTCCGACTCGCACTCGGAATGGGTGACCCCCGAAGGGTCGAGGGTTCGAGTCCCTCCCGGTCCATTTCTGATGCTTAACAATCGAATAGTCTAACGTCACCCTTTCTGTTTATTAGGCTCTTGCCTTATGTTGATCAGCTAGACTTGGAGAAGTATCAAAGGTTTCTTGCTCCAGGCTTCGAGCCTTTCGACCCTATTAGGCTTGCTGAAGAGACAGAGCGTATTGTGACGAGGCTTGGGCCTGAGGGTTTAGAGAGAAAGTACACGGGCTTCTATTCTGTACCTGTTTATAGGGGAATTGCTACCGGCTATGCTGTTGGCTGCTGCCTCAGATGCATCTACTGCTGGTCAAACTGGTCGAGAGATTTTCCAGAAAAGTTCGGAGAGTATTGTTCTCCTAAAGAGGCTGCTAGACGGCTCTTCAAGGCTGCTGAAGAAGGAGTATCCTACTCTGAATACTGGAGGAGAGTGTTGCCCAAGGTTGACAAGCTACGCATCTCCGGGTGCGAGCCGACGGTGGGAATAGAGCACCTTCTTAGAGTTCTGGAGTACATTAAGGCTTTACAATATCCTCTCTTCATCTTGGAGACTAACGGCGTGATCTTGGGGTCGAATGTTAGTCATGTTAAGAGGCTGGCGGAGTTTAGGAGTAAGCTCTACGTCAGGGTCTCGTTCAAGGCTGCTACGCCGGAGGGTTTCACGATTAGGACGGGCGCCCAAGGAAGGTTTTACGAGCTTCCCTTCAAAGCCCTGAAACATCTTTTGGATGAGGGGGTTCACGCTAGAGCTGCTGCCATGACGGATAGGAGAATAATGCCGGAGGAGGAGAGAAAGATTCTCATTCAGATGCTTGACGAGATAGATCCTGAGGCAAGATATTCTGAAACACTAGAGGAGGAGGTTATAGACGCCTACGACACTAGCGTGAAGCGTCTCAAAGCTTTTTCAGACAGGGAGTATGCGGAGAGGCTTGAAAACGAGGTACTGGGGCTTTAAGGGACTTAATTTGGAGAAAAATAGAACAGGGTTAGTCCAGTTCGACCTCAGATATTTCTGAAAGGTCTGTCAGGCTGTTCGCCTTAATCTTTCCACTGGAAACCGTGTAAATCACATCGCCCACGTATAGGCTTCTTGTAATCGTGTACTTCGAGCTGAAGTAGTATCCGCTTTGATCCAGTTCCTCCTGGTCCTCTAGATGCGTTATTCTACCTATAAGCGTAATCCCTTCCTCAGGTGAAACTCTGAACAAGTATGCTCCTTGAAAAACATATTCACCATATGTATTTGGCGGTATGCTGCCGGAGTATTTTTCGCGTAAAATCTTTGCCTCCAGAACCGGTATTACGAGTAGGCTCCTCTTCCTGTCGAAGAGAAACGCATGGTGGTCCCATAGGGCAGGCGAATCCGTCCCCCTGTCACCCACGATGATTTTCCCAACCTCCTTAGGGCTTGTTACGTTTGAAACGTCGAACAAAGATATTTTTAAGCCCTGGTACCATGCGAAATCTCCCTCCTCAGCCTCAACCGTCTCCTTACCTATGCCTATCAGATGGTTCTCATCATAAGGATGCAGGTAGTCTGAGTAGCCGGGTATCTTAAGCTTGCCCAGCACCTTTGGCTCAGCAGGGTTGCTGAGGTCTATGGTGAAAAGCGGATCCACCTTTTTGAAAGTTACAAGGTAGCATCTTGCACCCATGAATCTGGCTGAGTATATCTCCTCGCCGGGAGCAAGGTTTTCAAGCCTACCAACAATCTCCAGGGTCTTAGAGTTCAATACGTAAACATGGTTAGCACTGGTGGCTTCGCTTAGAAGTCTTGCAACATAGCCGGTGGTTGTGGCTATTCTGAAATAACCCTGGTACTCGTCCATCGAAAACTGGTTTAAAACCCTGCCCGGAACCTCGCCGCTAGCCTCACACTCTATCTCGAGGCCATTAATCCTGATCCTATGTATCTCCGTGGATTCCCCTCTGGAGTGAAACCACCGGGGCATTGCAACATATATGTTGCTCAAGGAAACATACATGCAGGAGGCGTAACCCGTTAAAACCGCTTTAGATTCCACTCCGCCTTCTCCAACGGAAACATCAGCCACGGTTATGATCGTGTAGCTCTCCGGGGCCTCAGTCCGGTTCGAGTAAAAAATTTTGTCAGCCGGAATGGTGGAGATGAAACCGTTTACAATAATCCTTGGAAATAAGACTTCAACATCTTTCTCAAGAGGAATGACTGCCGGCTTAGTCGTAACCATGTAAGCATGCTTCCCAATCATCCTCGAGCTGACATAGCTGCCTTCAGTAGAGATTTTCCTAACGAGCCTAGGGTTCTGAACATCAGAAACATCGTAGATAACCAACGAGACTCCCCACGACCCATAGTAGGAATCCTCCAGCGGAAGGTTCTCATGCATTATTACTGCAAGCCTACCGTTGTTTATAAACAATCCTACAGGATACCCGTCGACACTAATCCTAGTGGTCTTCCTCATGTTCTCAGGAGGGTAGGCTTCAACTATTAAAACACTGTTTTCAGAAACCATGTGGATGTATCTGCCGTCCGTCTTAACCGTGTCCGCCTCATCTACGCCGGAGACCTGAATATTAGTGGTTGAGTACTCAAAAGCACCCTTGGGAACCCCGAGAACACTATCTGCCACTAGTGGAATGGAGAAACGGTAAAACAAGCGGTTAGCATTAACAATCTCGTCAGCCCTAGCCTTAACGAAGCTCCTGATCTCCTCGTACGAGTTGAAGCTTTTCAAACCCACAACTTTACCCCCCTCGTTTATTTGGACAATGAAAGCTATTAAGAAGGTTGATACCATCAGAATCAGTGAAAGCGCTGTAACCCATCCTCTTGTTAAACTCCTCTTTATCATCCTGTTACACAATCTACGACCACTTCTAAGGGTTAAATTATCCTAGGTTTTGGGACGCTCTGTTCAAATGTTTAGAACAGGCTGTTCTAAAAGAAAAAAGAAGAAAATCTTTGAAGAGAAGTCAAAAGAGAAAAAGGTTATTGAGAACTTGCAGGGTAGGTTTGAGAAGTACTTAAGAATGAAGAGGAAGGAGATGATGAACGAATTCTTGACGAGCAGGGATATAGAGGTTGAGAAATCTAAACGCAGGCTAAGCCCTCTTAACCTTGCAGTTATTAGAAAGTAAACTGTCGAGTGGATGCCTATACTTTTTTAACGTAAGTTAAATTTAATCGGTTTATGGGGGCGCCCGGATTTTCGGTACCATTCGGATATTTTCGAACCGGGATCGCATGGGCCCGAGCCATCTGGCCGCTTTTCTCTGAAGCCTACCAAGCTAGCCGGTTTTCGCCCTTTAGCCCACGCCCCCTCACAGCTTGCCTAGCCCAGCGTCTTTAAAAGCGTTTCGTGAAAGATAACTTGGTTCTAAGTATTTCCCCAGAGTAGCCTGTTGGAGTAGGGTATTAAGAATTAAGACCGTTTTTACAGATCAAACTATTCTCGTGAAAATATGGAGTTCTCGTGACGAATAGCCTTCTTAACATGGAAATAAGAGGGTTAGTGTGCAGCATTAAGTTAAAATAGTTTTACCTTATTGTGCAGAATATCATTAAGATGGAGGAGGATAACAAGGGTTTCAAAACGTTGAGCGACATCTTTAAAGCATTGGGTTTTCCAGTGCGGGTTGAAATACTGAAAATACTGGAGAGGAACCCGCTTAGATACAGCGAGCTGATGAAGACCGTTAGGCTTGACAGGTTCAGCGACGCTGGAAAATTCGCCTACCATTTGAGCAAGCTTATGGAGAACGGTCTCGTCGAGTATAAGCCTGAGAGCAAGATATACGTTATAACCCCGCTGGGCAAGGATGTTCTGAACCATGCTATGAATCTTTTCGAGTCGCTCAGAAGGAAGGAGAATGTTCTGCTCGTTAGGAGAACAGATTCCTCCATCGAGCTTTTCGATAGGAAGAGGATTGAAGAATGCCTCGTCAGGGAGGCCGGAATGGATCAGGATACTGCTGAAACAATAGCCTTGGAGATAGAAGAGAGATTGTACTCTCTGGGCATTAAGTATTTAACGGCGCCGTTGATCAGAGAGTATGTTAACGCTGTCCTCCTTGAGAAGAAGATGGAGAACTATAGGCATAGATTGACGAGACTTGGGCTGCCTGTGCACGATGTGTCTGAGCTGATATCTATTAAGCGGGATCTGGATGATGTTGTGAACGAGGCTGGTGAGGAGGTTTTGAGACAGTATGCTTTCCTCGTCAAGCTTCCGAGGCAAGTGGGTGACGCGCATCTCAGTGGAATAATTAACATTAACCATTTAGCCAGCTTCATGTTTAAGCCAGACGAGCCTGTGAACTCACTGACGAGTCTGAGCCTTGTGAAAACCTATTCCTTTATTCCTTTTTCCGACAGCCAGTCTTCGTTTAAGCAAGTAGCGTGGAGGATTGTTGAAGCGTTCAGTAGCTCCTCTATGCACGCTAACAGTCTCCTCTTAGACGGTGAAGATTTTGAGACTATAGAGGAGTTTTTGAAAAGCATTGCAATAAGCCAGAGTAGATGGAATGTTATTTTAAACGTGAAGCTGGAATCTATTGTTCTCGAGTTCTTAAGGAGGCTTGCTGAAATAGCTGAGAAAACAGTTTTGTCAAATCTTTCTCTTTCACTAGTCGGCTACGACAAGAAGGTTTTTGAAGACGGTTTCGTAAACAGTTTAATGAAGTATTTAAACGCTGGGGGAGCCCTCCTACTAGCCGGTTCTCAAAACTCCTGCCCCACTCACCATCTTGCTGTCTTGAACGATGATGCTGACAACTATGTTAGAACTGGCGTCTTGAGTTCGGCGAGCCTGAACCTGCCACGTATTCTCGAGAATGCTTCTCTGAACGAGGATGCTTTCTGGAAAAGCCTCAGTGAGATTGTGAACAGTATTGTTGAGACCTTCGAGCTTAAGAGGGAGAGCTTAAGAAGCATTATAGAAGACAGGAAGCTCCTTCCTCTGTCTTGCAGGATTAACGGTGAAACATACTTCCTCGCTGAGAAGGGTTGTTCAATAATAGAGTTGACAGGTCTTTACAATGCTGCATTCAGACTTGCCAACTCGGATTCTTCAGCCAGTTTGCTGGAGGCTGAAAAGATTGTTAAAAAGGTTAACGAGCTTGCCAATAAATCTTCCAAGAGGGAGAACAGGGTGCTAGTTAGTCTTGTAAGCCACGAGGAGGCTGTGCGGAGGTTTGGAGGAAGCCTTGTGAACGTGTTTCCGCGAAACATGGCTTTAGAAGAATGGTTTAGATTCGAATCTAGGCTAAAGAGCCTTACGCCTGAGTCTAACATTATCTATCTGAATGGTTTAGAGGAGCTTGGAAGCCTGAGGAAAACTGGTAAGACTAGTTTCCTAATATATTCTCCGAAAACAATGTGTGCAAGCTGTGGGAGGATTTATCCTGCTTCTGAGGAGAAGTGCTTCTGCGGATCATATTTAAGAACTGTTTCTTAAGCGGAGAAAAATTTAATAGTGGGATTCTCATCCTTCCTTCCGGTTACCGGTCATAGGAGCTGTGGAAACACCCGTACAGGGGGAAACCCGCGGAGCCGTTCCGAACACGGAAGTTAAACACAGCTCCGTTTCAAACATTAGTGTGGTCTTCGGCCACGCGAGGTTTGAAAGCCGGTAACCCTCCTTCGAGTTGTTAATTAAGCGTAAAATTTTTGATTAAAGGCTTAAATATTCTCCGGCTGGAAAAACCAGTGGCGTAAAGATAATGCAAACACTATTATTCCTTGGGCAGGACAATACGGATATCGGCTACATAATCAACATACTTTACATGGCGATGTTTCTGGTGCTCGTGTTCTGGGGTGAGAAAATACAGACGATGATTCGTCTTCGAGACATCGAGTATGCTCTTGAAAGACTACGCTTAATGAGAGACGAATCTGTTAAATTCACGAAGGATAAGCTGAAGAAATACGGCAGGGAGGAGATAAACAGATTCTTAGATAATTATCTTGAATTCGTAACCATTCCCCCGGTCGACATGGATCCAGCCGGCGTAGTTTGGAAGCTCGATCACATAGTTAAAACTGCTGAGGACAGGGTCAGGGGCGAGATAAAGCAGATAATCCCGGGTCTTGATGAAAGCCAGGTTTTAAACATAATGAATCTTTTTGAAGCATCCTATGCTTTAAACTATTATTATAAGGTTGTGAGACACTTCTATATTCTAAGTAAGAAGACTTCAAGCTACATTCTGATAATACAGCTGCAGGCTATTCTTCCGCAAGTGATGATGGAGGCAGAGGCCTATCTTGGGGCGCTGCAAGCGTTTTCAAGCGGCCAGCCTATTGGCGACGGGGCGGGGGCGCTTGTCGCAGCCAGACTTATGAGAGGTGGTGAGATGTTCGACATTGAGAGGGATAACGTGTAC
>JAOAJQ010000031.1 GCA_026414125.1 Thermoproteota archaeon | reverse complement strand
ACCCTGGCCACTGAGACAGCAGACCTTACAGCGCTGTCAACACCTGTTTCGCTCACATCTTGGGTGCCGACTATGGCGGTAGACTTTCCGACGGCAACCCTGATTCCGAAGGATTTCAGCCTAACAGTCTTCGAAGCCTCCACGTCTTCCGCAAGGGTTAACGATGTTTCAGCCGTGCTCAGGAGGAAGGCCTCTGCCTCTGAGGCACCCAGTTCAACAGCCCTCTTAACCGCCTTCTCAACATCCATCTTTCAGCCACCTCCGACAATGAGCTCCCTAATCATCACGTGAGGCCCCCCGTCCCCAACCCTGGCTAGCTGGTTATCCTTGCCGCAGCCGCCGAAGGCTGAGGTTGTTATGCTCAGGTCTCTACCAACCGCTTCAACACCTTTAAGCGTCTCAAGTATTGAGCCGGAGATGACTACGCCCCTGACCAGCTCAGCAAGCTCCCCATTATGTATCATCCATGACGGTCCAGCGGAGAAAGTGAAGGTTCCGGAGGCAGTGTCAACCTGGCCTCCTGTTGCTCCTCTTCCCAAAATATATATTCCCTCCCCGGCTTCCCTAATAATCTCCTCGAAACCATGATCCCTAGGCATCATGAAGAAGTTTGTCTGCCTCACGATCGGAAAATGGGTGAAGTCCTGCGCTCTACTGTTCCCTGAAACCGGCAGGTTTAGCATGCTCGCTGTCTCCCTGCCCGTCATAAAGGATTTCAGCACACCGTTTTCAACGACAACGACCCTTCTCTTAATGTTGCCCTCGTCGTCGAACGGGACGAAGTATCCTCCCTCCGCAAGACCGTCGTCAACTATCGTCACCATGGCTGAGGCTATCTCGCTTCCAAGCCTTCCTGACAGTATTGAGTCTCCTGAGGAAACAAGGTCTCCCTCACAAGCATGTCCAAAAGCCTCGTGAAGTATTAAGCCAACCATCTCCGGGTCAGCCACCGCCTTAAGCCTTCCAGACGGGGGTAGTCGTGCTTTAACAGCCTCCTTAGCCAGTTTGCTGACGTCCAGCGAGAACCCTTGCCAGTCTTTACCCTCTATGAACTCCCAGCCGGCTACCGCAGACTCTTGGTCACTCACTCTCTCCATCGCACCGGCTTCAAAAGCCACGCTCATGTGTCCAAGACCGAGCAGTGATGATTCATATTCCAGGTCTACCCCGTCGCTCGTAACAACATACCTCCAGTCACGCTGGATGCCTAGCCTAGTGACAGCCGACTTTACTCCCTCTAGGCTCAGCCCAGCCTTATTAACCTCGAGGGTGAGGCTGACCTTCCCCTCGTCTGAAACATCCTCGGGATTTTCCCTCCAGACGGATTTGAAAACCCCTTGGCGGGCTTCTCTTTCACCCAGCTTCTCCACCTTTCGGGAGACTCTGGCTGCGGATATGGCTTTCTCAACAGCCTCCTTGACGCTTTCACGGTTAAGATCGTTCGTCGACGAGAAGCCGAACCTGCCGTCGTAAAACACCCTGATGCCAAGCCCGGCAGAGAAAGTTTTAGAAAACTCCTTGAGAACCCCATTGTCAATCGTGATCAACTCATAGTTTGTTCGTTGAGCCCTGATTTCAACATAGGTTGTGCCCAGTTTTTCAGCCGTGCTCAACCCATAGGTTGCAAGCTCCTTCAACATTTCAAACGTCTAATAGGAAGCGGTTTACAGGCTATTAAGTCTTCCTAAGGTACATCGGTTTAGATTACTAGGCATTGGCCTTCAAGCAAGACGGCTTTCTTAGAAAAACAGTTTTATCCTTCCTGTTATTTAAATAAAGTAGAGGAGGCTGAGCATTCATGGGTATTAAGTATCATGATACTCCGGTTTCGGAAGAGAAGGGGACTTACGGGGACAACGCTTGCAGAGTTTTCCAAGTGCTTAAGTCTGGCAGAAGGATGATAGCGTTAAGCCTCATGATCCTTCTGGTCTTCTTCACTGCAGCATACTTTTTAATTAGTTTTTTCACAAGGCCTAGCGTAATAGGGATTTTAGAAGTCGAGGGAGCGCTGCTCACCCACGAGCAGGCTGACCTCTACTCTCAGGCGATAATGGAGGCAATGTTAAACGACAGCATAAGGGGTGTCGTGCTTAAACTGGATTCTCCAGGCGGGTATGCTGACTTAGTTGAACAAGTATACATGGGTCTTTTAGAGCTTAAAACTAGGAAGCCGCTCGTAGCCTCCATCACAATGGCTCTCTCAGGAGGCTACTATATTTCTGTTGCCTCAGACTATATATATGCACATCCGAGCGCGATGGTGGGGAATATCGGAGTCATCGGCATCGGCCCGCCGATTCTAGTTCCTTCGGAAACAGTTCTCGAGAGCGGGGCACACAAGGCGACGGGATACTCAAGACTATTGTTTCCGTTCAACATGAGTCGGGTCCTCGAAAACTTCGTCAAGGCTGTTGAGCTCGCAAGGGGGAGCAGGCTTAAGCTTCCCCTTAATGTTCTTCGCAGAGGCTCTATATACATGGGGAGCGAGGCTGTGGAAGCCGGGCTTGTCGACGAACTGGGTTCTGTTGAGAGTGCTTTGAAAAAGGTTGCACAGGCTGCTGGGGTGGTTAAGTATTCTGTTGTAGACCTAGTTGAATCTGTGAAGAGCAGGTTTAAAGTGGAGGCCAGCGTGGGGGAGCAAACCCCTTGGGTTAACCTGACGGTGGATAAGCTTAAAGAGATTCATCCCCCGCCTTCTATCTACTTCCTTTATCTGCCTGTTAACACCTCGTTCTACTCGTCGTCGGCTGCTCAAAGTTTCGGCGAGTGGACTGGCGGAAATAGTAAAAGTTTGATTCTGGTCGACATGTCGCACGGCAACATGGTTACCTACTGGGACCTTGAGGTGTTAGCTAGGGAGCTTATGCTGAGAAACGCCACCGTATCCCTTGCGATGAGCTGGAGCATGCTTGAGTCTAAGCTTGATTCTGCTAAAGCCGTATTGATAGCTGCTCCAACAATACCTTACTCAGAGGAGCAGGTTAAGAGGCTGAAGAGCTTCGTGGAGTCTGGGAAAACGCTGGTGATAATGTATGATCCCGCAGAGGAATACGTGAGGATTCCAGACCTAACTTGGCCGGTGAACTCACTATCCATGGGCTTCGGCATATTCTTCAACAGCGGCTACCTTTACGATGAGAACCAGTTCTTCGGCATGTACAGAAACATATATGTAGAGGGTTTCAGGAACCACACGCTCACCCTAAACCTTTCCAAAATGGTTTTCTTCACGTCTACAAGTATTTGTTCAACCGGTAATGGTGTTGCTTGGACTTCTACCACTACTTTCTCATCAGTAGCAGAGACAGCAAAAACATATGACGTGATTAGTATTATTGAGCTAAAAGGGGCTGTTATAGCCGTCGGCGACCTTACTTTCATGCAGGAGCCCTACTGCTACGTTGAGGACAATTATAAGCTCGTGCAAAACCTAGCATCGATGATGACTGGCGGAAGAAAATGAGACGTATGAGGATGATGCTCTCAGAAGCCGCCTGAATATAGGTGATCGGCTTTCTAACTCCCGGGATTGGAACACGCTGAAAGCTTTTCCGGCAGATTCAAAGGGTCTTTTTAAATCCTTGGAGAAAACGTTTCTGCTTCCCGGGTTACTATACACGTAGGACGCCGGGATCAGCTTGCCACTATTTTAAACAGGATTGTTAAGCTGTTTCCGGTGGATAGATGCTTGGAGGAAGGTTTTGAGAGCGCGCGCTAATGCATTCACATAGTCAAGATTTTTGTATTAAAGATTCCTGTATTATGTGGCTATATGCATTCTCTAAAATAATTATAACGGTGTTATGCCGTCAATAATTATAACGGTGTTATGCCGTCGCCACGTCGAGTGCTTTTAAAAACACTTTTCAGCAAGCGCATATCACTAAAGATTTATAAATAGTTACCTGCATTATTCTTTATGCAAAAGATAGAGAAGATTGAGGGGATCGGGCCCGAGTACGCGAAGAAGCTTCTAGAAGCTGGGATTAAAACGACGGATGATCTGCTTAAGGCTGCTGGGTCAAAGGATGGGAGGAAGATGCTCGCTGAGAAAACCGGGATTTCGGAAAAGCTGATTCTTGAATGGGTGAACCTTGCAGATCTCTTCAGGATTAAGGGGATTGGGGAAGAATATTCTGACCTGCTTGAGGAAGCCGGTGTCGACACCATTGCTGAACTCGCCAAAAGAGACCCTGCAAACCTCCACGCTAAGATCCTTGAGATAAATAAGGAGAAGAAACTCGTAAGGAGACCTCCAACGCTGGAGCAAGTCACAGACTGGGTTAAGCAGGCGAAGAAGCTCCCGAGGAAAGTAGAATACTAAAACAACCGCGCAACACATGGTTCGCATTATCTTTTTCTGGTTTCAGGTGCCTTAGATCCTTCTGTCATGGCAGTATTGATTCAAAACAGCAATTGAATGTTTAAAATAGTTGGTGAGTAGAAAGGATCGATGGGGTTTAACAAACTTAAGGCGGATAGGCTTGCTGAAGCCGTAGGTGAAGAGTTCGCTTCGAAGCTGAAGCGAAACAGTGTAGTTGGGATTGTGTTCCTAGGCGGTCTAACCAGAGTATACTTTGACAGGTTCTTAGATGTTGACATTATTTTTTCAAGAGGAAGAAGGCGAGACTGGGGATGAGACGCGAAGACGAGGTTAGGTATAAGGAGTTTGTGATCGACTACGAGGACAAGTTGAAAAGCGAATGGAGTATGGAGCGCGCGCTAATAGGTGTGGCTTAGGCTTTAACTGGGAGTTGGAACTTTAACCCTTGGAATCTTTTTATTCGATAGCTTGAAAGATTTCTAATGTGGCTCCTCACTTGTCTTCTTCATACACTTCTAAACCTACGAGTCTTGCTGCAGATATTACTTCGTCCCTATGATCTCCTAGAAAACTTACTCTGTGGAAACCAAAAGTATCCCAATCGTAGTTTTCCAAAATCTTCTTCGCATCCGACTCCACCAGAACCTTTACTCTGCAGGCTTTTTCATCCCTAACCATGCCGATGATTCTTCCAGTTCTTACTGCGACCTTCTTCTTCAATATGCTTATCTTGATCGTCGTCAATGTTTCCCCTACTGGAAACTCTACGAATGGTACTGCACCCATTCCATGCGATTCACCGTGTCTTTCAATCTCATATGGCAACGGCTTCTCTTCTAGTCCAAGCATTCTCGTCGGGGCAAAGCAGTGCATGTAGGTAACTCGGTTATGAATAGTGTCGAGCGAATGGTTAGTCATTATACTCGGTTTGTCGAAGAGATGCCTGATGAAGAGAGCGCTTATACCAGAATCCAGATCCGCCTCGCAGATTCCCGTGTATCCTTCATCCATCAGCCTAGAGAATGCGAAACACGGGAATGCAGGCATCTTCCCTCTAAGGAAAAGGGTGCCGCAGTCAAAGGATATTGCGTCAGCATGGTGTTTCTTCATCAATTCTTTTGAAGCTAGATAAAGTCTAGCAGCGTTTTCAATAGCTCTTTCAGCAGTCTCAGGATGAATGTTTTTTGCATTATTTCTCCATTCTTCAACGATTTTCCCCACCTCCTTCTGGTCTGCCTTGCGATAATACTCTGTGACCTCGTCTGGATGACGCTTTACGATTTTAATGCCGAAAACCTCCTGCAGGTTCTTCATGTAGAGTTCTTCGTTTCTCCTCCAGGAATGCGCTTGATCCGTGCCAACCAAGTCTATGTAGGTTTCTTCGATAGACCATCCTCCTTCTCGACTAAAAATCTGCTCAACCATTTTTTCAACATATGGTTTTCCCAAGTCTGGACTTACAAGCTCAATCAGGCCTTCTTGATTCAAACCGGTCTCCTCTTCTAGAGTGTATAACAGAACCCTTTTACCCCTCATCGAGAGTATTCTACTAAGCATGTCTATGGCTTTTTCAACATCTTTGAAATCCGGCGAGGATATTGGCAGCACCCTGTATCCTTTGCCCTTGACCTTGTCGTATATTTTCAGGAATACTGGGTCGCCACCATATGGGTAATTCGCCAACACGGTGGGAACATTGAGCTCTATTAGTTCAACACCCGAATCAACTATTCCAGGATCTCCATATTGTCCAATTGTGTAAAGAAGTAATCCATCGCATTCTTTCACGTCCTCCTTAATCTTTTTAATGAGGTCGTGACTGTACTTTGTGACTATTTCTTCATCAATAAACTCCAAGTCTCTAAACCTTTCACGAAGCCTTTCTAAAACAGCCCTTTTATACTCCTCGTTGTCAAACCCTATGTATGGATGGCCTGCTTCAAAACGCGGCTTGCTTATAAATACTACGCAGACCTTCATGCTTTAAGAGTTTTGAATGTCAACATTTATTTTTTATGTTTAAAACTCCTTTTTGATTAGGTTTAACGACATATCGCTTGACTGAGGCTGAATTGAACCGCGACTATGGTAAACTATTTAAACCGCTTCAAGTTATTTTATGTGGAGGGATAAATATGGGTATTAAATTGTTCAACCAGAGAATACTGACAATGGTAGTTCTGTTCGCAGTAGCTCTCATCGTAGCTGCTGTTTTAACCTCCTTAACACGGCTCAAACATAATGAATCTAAACCTTCTGAAGCGTATGGTTTCGTTAAACTTCCGAGTCCTGATGTAATAGGTAGGATGTCTGTTGAGGAAGCAATCCAGCGGAGACGGTCTATAAGAAGCTACGCAGATAAGCCTCTGAGCCTCCAGGATGTTTCGCAACTAATGTGGGCGGCTCAAGGAATCACGGATCCTGCTAGAGGATTTAGAGCAGCCCCATCTGCCGGGGCAACCTATCCCTTAGAGGTCTATTTAGTAGTTGGTGAAAACGGTGTAACAGGATTGGATGAAGGGCTCTATCGCTACGACCCCTATGAGCATCAGCTGGAAAGCATCTTGAAAGGTGACTTGCGCTCAAGCCTTGCTGAGGCTGCGCTAGACCAGGGCTGGGTTAGGGAAGCTCCGGTCAACATAGTTATCGCAGCAGTCTATGAGCGTACGACAGGCCGATATGGTGAGCGTGGTATCCGCTACGTGCATATGGAGGTTGGTCACGTTGGGCAAAACCTCTATCTGCAAGCAACGGCCCGTGGGCTTGGTATGGTTGTGATTGGAGCGTTCAAGGATGATCAGGTTCAAAGTCTTCTAAAATTACCATACGAGCAGAAGCCGCTTTACATCATTCCAGTTGGTTACCCTAGGAGTTGAGTGGAATGTACGGTCTCTTGTTACATTATCTTCTTGCTGATACAACACTGGTTTTACTAATAGCTACTACTCTTACAGGGATTGTGCCTTTCGTTAAGCATGCTAAACGCTGGTATAAACGCTTCATTATTCTTCACGCGATTATCGGTTTTCTGACATTACTATTCTTCCTGCTTACGTATTTCCTTGCACCAAAAATATGAGTCTAATCATCATAATCAAACAAGAACTCATTTGTATCATATATTACGCACTTGTATTTTGAAAATATCAGTATTCTATGATGTTAACAGGGTCATTAGACCTAGTTTTGAAAACCTTAAGGCCGTCACTAAGCCTATCGTTCTCAGCATTTATTGAAATAGGACCCTTTAGAGTCACTATTGGAAAGCGATGAGGCATATGCAGCTGTGATTAGAGAAATTCGTGAGAAAGGATTTAATCACTTTTTCTGAAGAATCTGCCCTGCTTTAGACTCCATAATAAGCTGGAATAAGAATATCCTCCAGTATCCCTTATGTCACGATTTCCCAAAGCCTATTGTTCTTAGCAGCATACTTTATTTCCAGCATGGGTAAATCCATAGGTGCTTCTATTCTCTCCAAACCATACTCCATCAAACGATTTGAGTACTTCAAGGTTATCCTACGCATCTCAGGGGAAGTCGGCCCAACGCATGGGCACCCGGGTATTCTTGGGCTTACGTCGAAAACATAGAACTCAAGCCTTTTCTGCTCAGGGTCTTCAGCATCATAGGCTATCGCACCCTGAAGCGCGAAAAGCCCAATCATCCCAGGCGGGTACTCTTTTTCACATATTCTCCTGAATTTTTCCGCAGCCCTGTATACAAGGGGTTTTAGAGACTCTCTCATCGTCAACCCGTAGTGGCCAACCTCCTCGTTCTTAACAGGCACATCCAGAGACAACTGGTTTTTAGCAGGCAGCCCAAGTATACCATGAAGATTCGTCTGCTTCCTGTCGTCGAATCCAAGCAGGTCGAAATCGTCGAAAACATCTTTCAAAGCCCACCCTTGAAAGTTAGCGTTGAACCTTTGGCCCAGCACGTACTCCTCTATCCTGGCTTTTCTCAATCCTTCCTCACTTATCACATCCTTTCTGATAAGCTCCTCCGCCTTCCTGTAGTATTCCTCAGGTGAGGAGGCATAGAAGAACGCTCTTTCAAGAGGCTTCTTCTTCTGCTGAACCTTAACTATCACCAGCCTGTCTATCTCCTCAGGCTTGCTGAACTTCCGGGGTATTCTTATTCCCGCCTTCTCTAGAAGCCAGTATTGGTTTCTCTCCTCGCCACGCTCCTCAGCCCTCAGAATCATCCTGTTGCCGTATAATGGAACCCTGAAGACTTTCTCAATATTGTCGTAGCCCACGTAGACTGAGAAAGACCTGTTCGGAATAAATATGGTGTTTAGGTTTCTCATTTTCTCCTGAACCTCCTCGCTAACCATGTCTGAGAACTTGTCAACCATTAACACGTGATCGAAAAGATGCTTGTTGTATTTAGCATATAGCTCTTCCCTGCCCTTCTGACATACGACGAGTGTCTTGAAACCCATTGTTTTCGCTGAGACGCCGACCTCCTCTGCTGAATGCGAGCCTAGCACGCCGATGGTTATGCTGTCAGCATCGTATTCTGAAACAATTTTCCGAACCTCCTCCAGCCTAATAGTCATGCTGATCACTGAATAATGTTTAATTATGGTCACCCTAATATTTCTTTAAGCCTATTCTGCTCAACGGCCTCCCTTATTTCAACGGCTATTCTCCTACCCGTAGTCATGGACACGCCATGCTTCAAGTAAGCATATGGAGAACCATCCATAAACACGTTTGTCCCAGCAACTATCCTTGCGGAGATCTCGAAAACATAGAATTTCAAATCCGGTGTTACAACAGTCTCCAAGCAGAAAGGCCCGAATATGCCTGGCTCACAGACCTCCTTGGAGGCTTCAACCACGCTCTTCCCCATTTTAAAGACCTCTGGCAAGAGGGACTCGCGCAGGAAAAGCGGGAAATTCCCAACTATTGTGTATGTTGCCTCAACATCCTGCTGTAAGCCAGCAGGTATCCTGGATATCGCGTCAACATTCGACTCATACCTTTTGTCGAAACCCATTAGCTCAAGCTCCCTCCGGATTATTGAGTAGAAGTAGTGAATGTAGACCGGGATGCCTACCACGTACTCTTGAATAGAATAATCCTTTGAGCTACCTATCTTCCTGTAAAACTCCTCGCTGCTCCTCGTCAGAAAATACCCTTGGCCTCCTTTCGCCCCTTGGAACTTAACTATGCAAAGCCTGTCTATCTCCTCGGGGTCCTCGTAGACCTTAGGCAGGTTCAATCCTGCTTTCTCAAGCCATTTTCTCTGCAGGTTCCTATCGCTCTCCCACCGCAGGATCCTCCTATTACCATAATAGGGTACTCTAATATTCTCCACAGCCTCTGAACCTATATAGGCTATTAGGGACGCGTGGGGAACCAGGATCGCGTTCTCCATTAAAAGATCATTCTCCACTGTGAGAAACTCGCTGTAAGAGGGGATTTCAATTATCCTGTCCGCTACTCCAAAATGACGGTATATGAAGCTATGCTCCTTTTTGCAGACCGCTATCGTCCTGAAGCCCTCCTCTTTCCCTCCCTTAAGAATCTGTAATGCAGAATGGCTCCCAATAGTTGCAATAGTGTATTTACTCGTCGTCTTCAATATGGATTATCATTAAGGTCTTGCTACACTTTTTAAATCTTGCTTTAAGGTTTCTTAAATGCTAAGGGTTTAGCTGTCTTAAAAAAACCTATGGATTCAAAATCATCTTCTCCTTTGAATAAGAGCGTCTTGAATAATCTTTCCTCAGTCCACATTTCTTCACATTAGATTTATAAATAAGGAGTTTTTGTCTCAAACGGCCTGGTTAAAGGAGTGACTAGAGGGATAAACCATGGAGTGGTTCCAAGTAACGCCGATAGCTGGCTTGACTGCCGTAGGTTTAGCAGGCTACCTGTATAGGTA